>JAEUIF010000190.1 GCA_016795185.1 Planctomycetia bacterium
AACTACTGCAAGGGACAGTAGGCACGATCGCATGTTGCAACCTCAAGATGAGGAAGAGACCTTCCGGGACCATTCTACTCAAGGCACGCCGCCAAGGCCGCAAGGGCAACAGACTCGATCCTCGGTCGTCGATCGGGGATAATGGAACGCGGGTTGGCTCCCCCATCCCATGGACTGCGCCTTCCTTGACCGAGGACCGCCATGATCTCCTTCTCGTGCAGCCACTGCGGCCTGAAGCTCAAGGTCCAGGATCAATTTGCGGGTCGATCATCAAGGTGTCCGACCTGCAAGCATCCTCTTGCTGTACCGGTGCCAGGCGCAGGCGTCGTCTTCACGTTGCCTCAACAGATCGATGGTGAAGAGAGCAGCTTGGCCCGGGCCGGGGTCGAAGGCGGCGTCACCCTCGAAAATGCCTCGCCCGGCCGCAAACCGGTCACGGGCCAGCAGCAAGAGCGCAGCATCGCTGCCGCATTGGCTCGGCGACAAAAGAAGGACCAGCGCTACGTGGTTCAGGGCGAGATTGCTCGTGGCGGCATGGGGGCCGTGCTGCGGGCGGTCGATTGCGACATCCATCGCGAAGTGGCCGTCAAGTACATGCTCGACGAGAAGGACGCCCGCAAGAAGGCCCGCTTCATCGAGGAAGCCCAGATCAACGGCCAGCTCGAACATCCGAACATCGTCCCCGTCTACGATCTCGGCGTGGATGCCCAGAAGCGGCCCTTCATCATGATGAAAATGGTCAAGGGCAAGAGTCTCAAGGAGGTGCTCGATCAACTACGCGAGAACCCCAAACAGGCTGAAAAGGAATACACCCTCGGTCGGCTGCTCAACATCCTGGTCAACGTCTGCAACGCCCTGGCCTTTGCCCACTCACGCGGCGTGGTGCACCGCGACCTCAAGCCCGCCAACATCATGCTCGGCGACTTCGGCGAGGTCTACGTGATGGACTGGGGGCTGGCGAAGGTTGTGAAGGAAGGCAGCCAGCCTGCGGCAGCGGGAGCGCCCGTCGCGGTGCCTGCCGCCAGCATCACCGCTGCGCACCCGTCCAGCAAGGTGGTGACGAATCGGGAGCCCGAAGCCGACTTGACCCAGGAGGGCGCCGTCCTCGGCACGCCGGTGTACATGCCGCCCGAGCAGGCCAGCGGGCGGCTGCATCTCATCGATGCCCGGAGCGATGTCTATTCGCTGGGTGCGATCCTTTACGAAATGCTCACCCTACAGCCGCCCGTGGACAAGGAAGGCGGCTACCTGGCCATCCTCATGCGCGTGGCCCAGGGCGAACTCATCCCTCCGGAACAACGGGACCCGCAGCGGACCCGGGCCGGCAAGGTGCCCAAGGAGCTGGCAGCGATCGCCCTGAAGGCCATGCAGAAGGAGCCAGCGCAGCGCTACCCCGACATCGATCAGCTCCGAAAAGACATCGAACGCTACCAGGAAGGCCGGTCGGTGAGCGCCCGGGCGGACACCACCCGGGAAATGCTCTGGAAGCTGGTGAAGCGGAACAAGGCGATCAGCGCCGTACTGTGCGTGCTCCTGCCGGCGCTGGTGGCGCTCGTGGGCATCTCCCTGGCGAATTACTGGGCGTACACGCACGAGCACCAGGTGAAAGAGCAACGTACCAAAAGGGCGGTGCCAGCGCTGGTCGCGGCAGCCCGGATGGTGGCCAATGAAGGCCAGTTCAAGGAGGCCCTGGAGCAACTTGAGGTGGCTCTGGACTACGATTCCGGCTATGCCGACGCACGGTTGCTACGCGGGCAGATTCTGATCGGTCAGAAGAAGTGGGAAGAGGCCCGCGATGACCTGGCAGAGTACCTGCGGCAGAATCCCACCAATGCCGACGCCAAGAGTCTGGCGTCACTGACCGCGAAGGGCAGGAAGGATGATCCCGGCACCCTTCTGGCGGTAGCCGGTGTGCTCCAGCGGCAGCGCGCGTTTGGCCCTGCCGCCCCTTTGCTGGCAGACGTGGACAAGGTGGTGAAGGAGCGGCAGGGTTTGCTGGCAGCGTATCAGAAGCAAATCGCTGCCGCCTGGCCGGGGCTGGGCGGCCGCCTGACCTTGACGAAAACCGGCCAGTTCGACCTGAACCTGAACGGAGCGGTGCATATCACCTCGCTGGCCCCCTTGAAAGGCATGCCCCTCAACCGGTTGTCTCTCCTCAACTGCGACCGGATTCAGGATCTGACGCCGCTGGAAGGCATGCCCCTCAGTTTTCTCTTTCTGGCCGGGTGCAGCCAGGTCCAGAACCTGACACCACTGCGAGGTATGCCGCTCACGTACCTGAACCTGGCCGGCTGCGACGCGGTTGAGGACCTCAGCCCGTTGCGAACTCTCCGGCTGACAGGCTTCCAGCTGGGCTCACCCCTGGTGAAGGACCTGGCGCCGCTGGAGGGCATGCCGCTCAACCAGCTAACGCTTGCAGGCGATCTGATTCATGACCTGAGCCCGCTGCGCGGCATGGGCATCCAGCGCCTCACCCTGCGCGGCAACCTGATCCGGGATTTGCGTCCGCTCCAGGGCATGCCCCTCACTTCGCTGGAACTGAACGGCTGCGGCCAGGTCAGCGATCTGAAGCCAGTCGCCGATGCGCCCCTCACCTACCTGGGCATCAGCAACACGCGCGTCGGAAACCTGGCGCCCCTGCGGGGCAAGCAGCTCACCCGAATCTATCTCAATACCTATGCCCAGGACTTGTCGCCGCTGGAAGGCGCCCCACTGGAGGAGATCCACCTCCACCGAGTTCTCAGCAAGGAAAGCATGGAAGTGCTGCGGCGCATGAAAGGAACTCTGAGCACTGTACACATGGTCACACGAGCAAGCTACCCGGCCGACGAGTTCTGGAAGAAATACGATGCGGGAGAGATCAAGTAGGTCGACCAATCCCGACGGCCTCGGCCAAGGGGCACAACCAGCAGAAGAAATCGACAAACGCCCTGTGCATCGTTTGGTCTGGCCGGCAACTCGATACTCGGCCACGGGTTTGCTGATACGCCTTCGACTCGAATCTCGAATCCTGCGGCGCGGTCGGAGCATCTAATCATAGGGAAGGAGATACGAGATGAGTCCCGAACCCCCTGGCTGCTGTAACGGCCAAAACCCGCGATGGACAGCCAGGTGACGCGGCTGATCGCCGCTGCCGGCGACCCAGCCCAGTGGAAGGCTCATCAGGGCGGGCCTCTCCTCCTCGGTCGGCTGAAGCGAGCCCGAGCCCCAAATGCTCCCGTCGGAGCTTCTGCCCTGGGCGGACGGTCTGGACCGCAGCGCCGGAATGGGCAACCTAAAGCGAGGGCTCGCGGATGGCGGGGTCAAGTCGAGGCCACGATTCCGATGGGATCGTGGCCGCTTCGTTGCGCTGACGGTTGGTTCTGCACTCTTTAAAAGGCACAGTGTGGCCGCCGGCCGTCGGGACCACCCAGTGTTGGCACCGATCACCTGGGCGGGGAAGGCCGCATCTGCGGCTGCCAGAGCTGGTAGGTCCGGTAGCCGCCCCCGATGTTTGCCGCCTGGAATCCAGCCTGTTGCAGAATGCGGGTCGCCAGGTAGCCGCGCTGTCCGACCTGGCAATAAGCAGCGATCTTCCGGTCGCGCGGCAGCTCCTTGACGCGGGACCGCAATTCATCCACGGGTAGGTTCACGGCTCCGGGTATGTGGCCACTGGCGTACTCCGTAGGCGTGCGCACATCGAGCAGCAAGGGCCGGTCCTGGTCGGTAGCAGCCAGCACCTGCTCGATATCGACTTGCGGATGGTCGCCACGCGACAGCCCCGCCGCCACGAAGCCCGCCATGTTGATCGGGTCCTTGGCCGAGCCATATTGCGGCGCGTAGGCCAGTTCCATCTCCTCCAGGTCAAATACGGTCATGCCAGCTTGCATCGCCACGGCCAAGTCGTCGATCCGCTTGTCCACGCCGGCGCCGCCCACGGCCTGAGCCCCCAGCACCTTGCCGGTCTGCGGGTCGAAGAGCAGCTTGAGCGTCATCTGCTCGGCGCCGGGGTAATAACCGGCATGCTGCGTCGGGTGGATGTAGATCTTCCGGTAGGGCCGCTTCACCCGTTGTAGCGTCTTCTCCGACGCGCCGGTCATTGCTGCCGTCAAGTCGAAGACCCGGATGATGGCCGTCCCCTGCGTTCCGCGATACTTCACCCCGTGCCCGAAGGCGTTGTCCGCCGCGATGCGGCCCTGGCGGTTGGCAGGGCCCGCCAGTGGCACCTGGGTCGGCTGTCCAGTCACAAAGTCCTGGACTTCGATGGCATCGCCGACTGCGTAGATGTCGGGATCGCTGGTCCGAAGGAAGTCATCAACCTGGATGCCGCCACGCGGCCCGACTTCCAACCCCGCCGCCGTCGCCAGCTTGTTCTCCGGTCGCACACCTATGCCCAGGACGATCAGCTGAGCCGGCAATCCCATCCCTGACTGGAGCCGCACCAGCAGGCCATCCGGTGCGGACTCGAACGCCTCAGCGGTCTGGCCCAGTACCAGTTTGACCCCGTGGGCGGCCAGTTCCACGGAGATGGGCGTGGTCATCTCGCGGTCGAACGGCATCAGCACTTGCTCGTTCTTCTCGACCACCGTGGTGGCAATGCCGCGCCGAGCGAAGTTCTCGGCCAGTTCCAGGCTGATGAAGCCGCCGCCCAGCAGAACGGCTTGCCGGACTCCCTGGTCCACTGCCTGTTTGATCCGGTCGGTGTCTCCCAGACTCCGCGGGATGAACACGCCCGGCAGGTCAATCCCTGGGATTGGCGGCCGCAGGGGTGCAGCTCCTGGTGCGAGGACCAACTTGTCGTAGCTCTCCTCGTACTCGCGGCCGGTGGCCAGATCACGAGCACGCACTTTCTTGGCCTTGCGGTCAATGGCCTCGACGGCGCGGACCGCGAACAGCGATCGGTAACAACGATTGCTTTTCCAGGTCTTGCCGCCGCCGGGGCTGCGGGTGATGTCGCCATCGAGATGATTCTCACCGCCACTGACGCCGATCTGTAGCACCGGAGCCGAGGCGGTTTCCACGCAAGTGATGTCGAAGTTGGTCGGCAGCCAGTGCGTTTGCCAGGTCTTGCCGCCGTCAGTGGTCGCCAGCAGCGTGCCGGCCTTGACTGGCCGGCTAAGCACCACATGGCCGCCAGTCTTGGGGGCTTTGGGATCGCCGTCGCCGCAGATCCAGCCGGTATTCTCATCATTGAAGCGCACGAACCGAAGCGTCGCGCCGGAGCCTGTCTCTACGACTTGCCAGGTAGTGCCACCATCATTCGTGGTCAGGCACAGTCCCTTCTCGCCGACGATCCAGCCCTGCTTGGCATCGAGGAAGTACACGCCGTGCAACGTGTTGCCGGCGGCGGCCTCCGGCAGCTTCACGACTTGCCAGGGATTGTCTGCCTGCTCGCCGTCCGCAAGCGACGCCCAACCCACGGCAACGACAACAGCCAGAAGGCAGGCAGATCGCAACATGACTTGACCTCCGGTGATTGACCCCCTGATTGACTTGTTGAGCTACCTGGCCCGTCGCAAGGCTTCGATCTTCTCCTGGATCTTGGCCGCGTCGGCCTCGACCGTCCCCAACGGCTGGGGGGCGACGACGGCCTCCCGCGTGTACCCAATGTGCTTCATCCACTGAGCTGACCGCAGCGCTCGCTTCTCCGCCACGAGCTTGTACAGCGCGTCCATCTTGATGTCCGCGAGGGTCTCTTCCGGCGGGATCACGCCGATGGCTGCCAGGATTGTCCGCGCCATCAGCAGGTGTCCCTCGTCGCCGGGGTGGACGCGGTCCTTGGAGAATGGCTCAGTCCGGGAGTCGCGGGCCTTCCGCATGGCCGCATGCAGATCGATGACCCGCACTCCTTGGAACTTCAGCTCGCTCTCCCACCTCGCGTACGCGGTCAACACGGCGTCGTAGTTGAACTCGTTTCCCTTGGGCGTGAAGTCATAGATCGGCGGGGTGATCAGGTAGACCTCCTTCACGCCGGCTTCCTTGCACTGGTCGATCAGCTTCGTGACGCCCTTCTTGAAGGCCATGAACCTGGCATCGTCGAGTGGCTGGTAAATGCCGTCGTTCATCCCGTAGCACGCAAAGACAATTTCGGGCTTGGCCTTGTCGAGGAGTCGGCCGAGTCGCTCGAACAGACAGGGGCGGGGGAACTTCCCGCCGGCGTGGCCCTCCTCGCTCAGGCCCGAGAGCGTTTCGCTCGCCAGCCCCAAGCCGAGGATGTCGAAGTCTTTCTTGGGGTTCAGCTTCTCCAGGTAATAGGTGAGGAACGTGAGGTAGCCGCCGGACTGAGTGATACTGTCGCCCAGGAATACCACGCGCTTGCCCGCAAACCCATCGACCCCCTGTCCGGCCGGGGCGGAGGGTTCCGACTTGAGGCCCACGCCGTTGACCGCGATCACGCGGTACTCATGCTTGACGTCTGGCTTGGCGTCCCGGTCCACGTAGCGCATCGCCGACAGCGGCTTCTCCGGCGTGTCGTGGTAGGACATTGCTTGGAACAGCGGACGCCCGAAGCGGCCGACTGGCTTCTCGGGGACCTGCACCAGGTCCTTGCCGTCACGCTGGATGACGAACGCCTGCAAGCCGCTCTCGAAGTCGGCCTCCGCGTCCCAGGTGATCTCGACCGTCTTGTCGGCCTGGACCGCGACCTTGACGCCGAATGGTGCCGGCGGCGGTGTGGTGTCGCCCACCGCGCCCGACTTGATGTATTCCATCCAGGCTTTTGCGACCGACTCGTTCGGTAGCCAGACGGCCTCCTCCGCTTTGCCCTGGTACGAAGCGCTGGCTTCGGCCTTGTCGCCGAGCAGGGGTGCCAACCACCCGGCCTTCAAGTCGACTGGCTTGAGCTTCTGGTCCTTGCTCTCCTTGTCGGGCAGCCGCAGCGCCAGGCAGGCATCGAAGAATGGGATGGCCAGGTAGCGCGAATCACCGCACTCGTGTGACGTGCGCGGGTCGGGGGCGAAGCCGATCGGCGCCCCCTTGGCACGGTACGCCTTGAACATGGCCATGCTGCCGGTCCAGGCACCATCGAAGCGCTTGTCGCCTTTCTCCTTACCGCCGGGGTTGCAGATCATGGGAATGGCATAGGCGGCCTCGGGGATCTCCGGCTTGGCGATGTCGCCTTTCTCCCAGGTGGCATAGGCGGTGCCCGAGCGGAACCAGAGGGCGACGATGCGATCAGGGTAGGCCGTCTGCATCAGGCTGGCCCAGAAGCCGCCGCCCGAATGACCCCAAAGGCACCACGGCACGGTCTCCAGCTCCGGATGCTTCGACTTGACGGCCAGGTCGCCCAGCGCCTTGAGGAAGGTCTTCGCCGAGCCGTTGCGCGGGTCGCACCACAGCCGGCAGTTCTGCTTGTCGTCCTGGTGGTACGAGGGGCCGAGCAAGGCGCAGTCCCACTTCTTGGCCAGGGCCTGCCAGTGCAGATCGTAGGCGGCCGTCTCGCCGCCCTTACAAGCGCCCGCGCCGCAGCCGTGCTGATGCACGATGACGCCGCGTAGCTTGGTGACGCCGTCGGGAATCCAAGCCGTGTAGGTTACGCCGAGCTGGAGTTCGCCGGCCTGAGCGGAAGGCTCGTACTTCACCTCGTAGTACTGCCCGGCAGCCGGGGCGAAAGCGGCAACCACCACAACCAGGACCAGAGCGAGCACCATCCGCCAGGCCGTCCGCATGATCGAATCTCCTTCGCGTAGCTGAGAGCAGCCGCCATCTTGCCCCTTGAAGGGGACAGCTGCAAGGAGCAAGAGCAAAGACGGGCATTCTCCGTCTGAATTGTGTGTTGCCGGTCGGCAAGTCGACGGGGTCCACACGTCAGCAACTCGCAATAGCGACTTGTAGCACCGGCCAGGCCGGGTCGCCCTGGGCGGTTGCCCACCCAGGTCTCCCACAGATCCGGACGTGCCCGATTCAGGCATCCGGCTCGTCAGGTCAGAGCTTGGCCTACGCGACGGTACACCGAGTGGACCACCACGGCGGGCGGCAATGTCGGCCGCGATCTTCACCAATCACTTCGGCCTGGTCAGCGACTTCCTGTCCGAGTGCTGGACTCGCCTGCGGTCGCAGTCGCGCGTCAACTAGCTACAGGGTCGAGTTCACTTCGGCGGCGCGCTGAGCGGCCGGGACACCACGGCGGTGCAGAAGATGATCAGCGGGCTGCTCAAGCTCCCGCTACCGGACTCAAAGTCAGAGATTTCCGAGGAAGACCTGGAGTGGGCCATCCGCTTGGCGATGGAATGCCGCGGGCGAGTGAAGGAGCAGCAGAAGCGGATCGGCTCGGCCGAGTTCCGCAACACGCACTTCAGCTACCACCTGGGCCAGGAGGGCGTCGAGAAGTTCGTCGTCACGCCAGAGCTGCACAGCGAGAACAGCATCGGCAGCGACCCGCTGCCGCCGGGCCAGATCTGGACCATCTCCCCCGGCAGCACCGACGAAAGCCCCGGCCTCTACCGGATCGAGGTCAACGAGAACCCCGGGTCCGGCGTGAAGATCCTCAACCGACCGGCACCGCCAGCATTCTCCGAGAGCTTGAAGTGCGGCGAGCAGAACCTTTACGCCCGGTCGAAGGAACTGGTCGGCGAGCGCGACCCTCGCGCCCACGAGTTTTCGGTGCAGCTGCGGGCCTTCGACACCGCGCGCAGCGGCAGTCAGGTTGGCCTGGCTGCCCTGCTGGCCCTGTGCAGCGCTCTGTTGCAGAAGAGCATCAAGGGCGGCCTGGTCATTGTCGGCGGCCTGAACCTGGGCGGCTCGGTCAACCCGGTGTTCAACGCGGTCAGCGTGGTCGAGCTAGCGGTCGAGAAGGGGGCCAGCCTGACCCTGATGCCAGTGGCGTCGCGCAAGCAGCTCTTCGAGCTGTCCGACGACATGGCGACGAAGATTGACGTGCAGTTCTACGCGGACGCGCGGGAGGCGCTGCGGAAGGCGTTGGCGGATTGATGCCTGTTTCCTTGTCGGCTCATGCCATTTCGCTGAATTTCTCACAGCATGTCGCGTATCTATCATCCTCTGGGTTCGCCCAGGGGTTGACAAATCCAGGGGTAGCGCTACGATTACGGGGCTGGGCAATCCAGCCGATCTCGACAATTTGGCAGCGTTCCACCGAGCGACCACTCGGTTGAGCCATTCGCATCCACGACAAGTAACTGGGGCAAATGGCACTTGTGGTCTCGGAGGTTCCCATGCGGATTGTCGTGGTTTCGCCCAGCGTCCAGCGTTTTGATGTTACCACCCACTACTGGCAAGCTGAGTTTGCGGCCTGCGTAGCCTATCTGCGCGCCCGCTTTCCTGATGCCGAGGTGATTGCCGAACCGGCGGGCCTGATCGGTGCTCCGCAGCGCACCGTCGTGCGCCATCTCCTCGCGAAGCCCGATTTCCTCGTCCTGTGGTCCCGGGTCTGGGAAGCGCAGGCTGCACGGGAGGTCGCCCAAGAGTCGCGGGAGATCAGCCCGACTACCCGCATCTTGGTGTGGGGCGATGGCCCCCTCTTCATCCCGCAGTATTTCGCCAGGCAACCGTTCGATGCCGCCGTCATCAGCGGTGACGCCGAGTTGGTCCTCGCCGACGCCATCGAAAGCTACAGCGCCGCCGCGTTGCCGGAGCACGGGCTGATTCTCAACGTCGCGCCGGATCAGTGGAAGCAGACCGCTCCGGGTCGCTTGCTGGACCCGACGGCGTGGCCGTTCCCCGCCCCCGATGTCATCCCGTTCACCGACTACCACCTTGCCCGCGAGCTGCGCGGCAAGCCGACGGACGACCTGTCGTTCGACGTTGCTCGTGGGTGCCCGGTGGGCTGCGCGTGGTGCATTGACCCGCTCAAGGGCGGGCGCAAGGACCGACGCCGGCCGGTGATGACGACGGTAGAGTTCATGGCCGCCAACCTCGGCCCCTACCGCCAGTTCCAGTGCCACGGCCCAATTTTCACTGCGGATCGCCAGTGGATTCGGGAATTCGTCGGCGAGCTGCGGTGCCGCCAGCTTGTGGTGCCCTTCAAGGGCGTCACCCTCGTGAACCACCTTGCCGACGACGCCCTGGTCGGCGAGCTGGCCTCGGTGGGGATGCGGGCCATGGGCTTCGGCATCGAGACGCTGACGGCCGACAAGGGCCGCATCAACCTGACCCCGAAGGTGCAGGAGCGATTGCTGGAGCAGGTGGCAGGGAATCTCCAGCGGCACGGGGTTGAAGGCAAGGCGTACACGCAGATCGGCCTCGCCGGTCAGCGGCGGGAAGACGTGCTCTACACCCATCGGATGCTGCGCGACTGCGGCTTCACCGTCCGGCCCACCGGTGCCACGCCGTTCCATCTCCTGCGGTCGATGTCGGTGGCCGAGCTGGATCAGCTCGACCTGAGTCGCTGGGACCGCAAGAGCTACTTCGACCCCGCCTGTGGCCTGACCCGGCGGGAGTTCTTCCAACTTATCACCTCGCCGGGCACCTTCATGCCGGAAGCCGAAATGGAGGTGGCATGATGGCGGGCCGGGTTATACTGGTCGAGGGCCTGGACCTGGCGGGCAAGTCCACGCTGGTCCGCAATCTCCAGGCCGAGCTGACGCGCCGGGGCGTTCCCGTGCGCGTCAGCCGCAACGCCCTGTGCCCCGACAACCCCATCGCCGCCCTGGCAGACCAGGTGCGGCGCGACCCGCAGGCCGGGCTGATCGAAACGGGAGCATTGTTCCTCGCTGCCCACTTGTGGGACGCGAGGCACTTTACGCCGCCGCCGGACGGCACGGTCCATCTCCAGGATTCTTGCTGGCTGCGGACGCTGGCGTACCATTCCTGGAAGGACACGCCGGCGATCGCTGAGCAGCTTGCGCGGGCGGCCCGTTACTTTCCTCGGTTTGACTTCACAGTCTTTCTGACAGCGAAGAGCGAGGAGCGGCGGCATCGCCTCTCTCAGCGTGAGCGCGAGCAGCCGGGCAGCAACGATGCTAACGATCACTTGGTCCAATCAGACCCTCAAGGTCACTCGCGCCTGGGACGGATGCTCTGGCAAATGACACACCTCTACACGAAAGCGACAAGTGTCGATACCACCGGTATTCCGAAAGAAGGGCTTGTGTCGCTTGTGGTGGAGATGCTCCTAGAAGATCGACGAGGAGGAGAAACGCCGTGATTCAAGTTTTTGTGGGTAGCGACTATCTTTTCAAGGCCCTTGGGTGCCACCCCACGGTCGGGGACAAGTACCGAAAGGTTTTGAATGCGATTGCGTCTGCGGGTAAGAACCCTCTTGCGTCGGTCACCAGTGCCTTTGACCTGTCGAAACTGACAGTTTATGAAGTCCTAAAGGACTTCCACGATGCAGCGTTTTCGTCGATGGAGACCGAGGCACAGGAGTTGCTTGATGAAACCTGCGAAGAGATGAAACAGTTTGCGAACAGCGACTATCAACTGTCAGATTACACCCAGACGACGGAAAACGTCCGGAACGCCCTTGCGGTGCATGGGCTCCTTCCGCACGGCAAGGCGGTGTTCGAGGTCGTTGAACCTGATGGGCCACAGCGGATAATCCGCGATGTTCTCCTACCCGATCTTGCCCTTGGTGCTTCTATCTTCGGTTACATCGTGGCACCGGGAAAGTTCGAGCGTGATGCGAGTGCTCATGCCAGCCGCGTCGTCGATGTGCTGACAAGCAGGTGGTGGTCTGTAGCTGCTCTGGAGTGCCACCTTTGTGACTCCCTCTCCTTCGTTTATGAACGCGCTCGGGCGTTCTTTGAATGCTACTGGAATGAGATGGAGACTTGTCAGCACCAGATGGGCGTAAGTACGTTGACGCCCGAGATCCGGCAGATGCTGGACGAGGAGTTGAAGGACATACTGTCTACGGCGCCTACGGACTTTCGCCCGGAAGAGCACGTATACATTCGGGATCTGAAGCAACAGCTTGCCCAAGACGACATGTTGCCCTCGACTTACGACTTCGTCAATCGCAGGCTGAAGCAGGCGTCGCTGTACGGGAAGCCGATAGCCACTGACAGCATCCTCGTCCTTGATGCGTATTTATACGGCCTTGTCTCCCGAAGGAATTTGAAGCGGAGGTTTCGGACCATACCGCCTTTAACTGCCGACGAGTCACTTCGGGCAAGTGCAGTCAGGCTCGGCATTGCGCGTCCGTTGGTGCAGGAATTGTTCCCACTTAAATTGTGGGCACCGCTTCCCGAGCCGGTCAAACATTTCATTTTTGACGCGGCCCGAATCGCCGGCGCTGTGCGATGCCGTCCGGCAACTCGTCCTCTGCCGCCCGAGGTAACCTCGCAGCTCGCCATGGTGCGTGTCACCTCGATTGGAAGTGATGACATTCCACTGGACTTGTTCAAGGACGTCCTCCAGCGGATCGGCCTGTACGAGCCGTGGCGTCAGCTGACAGAATCAAACCTGCACCGTGATGATCTCGATTTGCTCCAGGCCACCAATGAAACTCTGGGAGCCATCTACAATCCTGGCGTCGAACTGTCCCTATTTCGACAAGAGGCCCTTGATCTCTACCCGCTGCACAAGCGGGTACTGGGCTTGCTTGAATATAGAATTCTGCCGAAGGTTGAGGAACAGTTTCTTCGCCGAGACGGGAAGCTCCCGGACAAGGCCAACGGGGCGAGCGGTCTCTGGACAGTTGCATTCACTGGAGCACAAGATCAAGACCGTAGGACGCACAGAGTAAACCAGAGCTACGCCCCATTGACAGGGGCATCCCTGCGGCCCAGTACTTGGGAGGCGGACGGGAAGAAAGCTACGTTTGAAACTGAAGGGAATTGGCTACTCCACGCACACTACTCAGCGACCACAGGAAACAGTTCGATTGACCTTGCAGCGCTTCTCGATGACGTCTCGCTTCGGATGGCTGCCGCATTTACCGGCATTTCAGCAATCAGTTTCTCCCCGGCTAACCCGCAGGCACACGCCGGCCAACTCGCGACTCTGGCTGACCGTACCAATCCTGAAGCCGCTCGCATGACACTGTACTTGGCCAAGCTTGTCCTGATGTTGCGAAATGCCATCGAGCATGGAACTGACGAGTTGGTTTCCGAAGGTTTGCTCATCAAATCACCTGGTTACTGGACGCAGCAGCGGGGGCGGGGCGGCGTCTTTCAGTGGCTCAAGCACAATGCAGCCCACTGGCGGTCAGGTTCCTCGTTACCTCCAACGTTTCCCAACAAGGCGAACGCATTCGTTCTCACGCCAGCGTCTTTGCATCGCTGCCTCGTCTTGGTGGCGCTCGTGTTGTATGCTAGCTACAGCCAACTCAGCATAAAATGATGATGATCACGGCAGCATGCGCTGTTCGCTGTCCTAACCAAGCGATCGATCGATGTTACCTCGTGGCATACCGACACCAGTGACCGGTACGTTACTCGCCAGTTAGATGGCCAGACCCGCTGCTCGCACTATCTGAATTACGGTTGGTTCTGCCAAGTCCATATGTCGTGCCAGTTCAGCGGCGAGGGTCTGGGCAACGGCCCACGTTGTGGAATCACCCAGAAGTTCTTCCACCATCAACAACGCCTGGCGCACGATCATCGTGGGATTCACGATACCGGGACATATTGCGCGACTGAAATCCTGTGCGATGTCGAAATCCTCGACCGCATTGTACTGCCCTGCGGGACCACCAACGTAGCGGCGTTCTGCAACCATTCCGGCGACACAGGTCAAGAGCCTGTTCATGGTCTGGTCACGATCAGACAGCTGGTGTGACGCCGGCGCTTCAATCGTCGAGAACCCATGAACAAGGGGGATTGGGCCGCTCGAATCGATTTGCAATTCGATCCGGAGCACACGCAACCCGAGCATGAGGGCAACCACCGCGTGCCCAGCCTCATGGTGCGAAGTCAGCTTTTTCTTCTGTTCGATCAATTGGTCTTCCATTGTACCAGGGGCCTTCCGGCAGCGGAGAGCACAGTCAGTCGACACGATGGGGGTAAAAAAACCTTACCCCCATCGTTACCCCCATCAGCTCGATTTCGGTCGATAATTGGCCTTTTTGGCGACAATGTCGATAAATTGCAAAATCCACAAGTCATTGCATATACGAAACTTGCGACTTTGGCGTGAGATTTGCGTGGAAAATGCCGGGGCGTTTTGAAGACCAGGGCCCCCACCAGAGGTGCAAACACTCCCAGGGCCGCGCCAGGCCACGCGGCCACGAATCTTCTGGTTATATCGCGTGTCGCGCACGCTGTCCAACGGCTAGCATCGCGGTCTGGTCAAGTTCGGCCGTTCCTCTAATGGCGGGAGCGAGTCGTTTCCCGGCGGGGAGAATCCCGGCAAAATGGGGAATCGGACGCAACTTGGGCGGTCGGGCAAACCGATAACGAGGGTAAGCAGTGGGGAACGCGGCAATCCGGGCAGGACGCCTCGCCTGGGTCGGCAGCGCAAGCGAACGGACTTCGGAAAATTTTCACAACAGGATAACGAATCCCGGATGGCCAGTGAAAATGCTTGTGCGGCAATAGGTTGTGGCCGAAGCCGTCAAAACGATTCGCGTTGACACGCTCCGTAAGGTGGTTATAATCGCCAGAAGGTGGAAAGATTGGCAACCCCCTCCCTCTCTGCGTTTTGCACCATTTCGGAACAGGGGCGGCACTAGACGACCACCCCAAGCCACCAAGTTTTTTGCAATTGTGCCGTGGGTGAGGATTGAGGTAAACCACGGCACGACCCAGGAATGGGCGAGAGGCAAATCATGGATGATTTTGGTCCCCCACCGCCTTACGGAGAGGCGTTGCGCGGACCACACTCGTGCAGCTGGCCGAAGGGCCGGCAAGGGGTGTAAGAGCTCATGAAGACCGTTTTCACGACCGGCGAAGCCGCCAAGATCTGTAAAGTCAGCCAGCAAACCATCATCCGTTGTTTCGACAACGGCCAGCTGAAGGGGTTCCGGGTGCCCGGCTCCCGCTTCCGCCGGATCCCCCGCGAAGCGCTCTATCGCTTCATGAAGGACAATGGCATTCCCACCGACGCCCTCGAGAGCGGCAAGCGCAAGGTGCTGCTGGTGGACGACGATGCCGAACTGGTCGAACTGATGACCAAGGTTCTCGAAGAGGATGGCCGCTTCGAGGTCCGCGTGGCCGCCACCGGCTTCGACGCCGGCATGATGGTCAAGGAATATCGTCCCGACCTGATCGTGCTCGACGTCATGCTGCCCGACATCAACGGCAAGGAAGTCTGCCGTCGGGTGCGCGACGACCAGACCATGGAGGATGTGCGCATCCTGTGCATCTCGGGCATGGTCGAGGAAGACAAGATCCAGGAACTCAAGCTCTCCGGCGCCGACGACTTCCTCCACAAGCCCTTCGACATCGAAGAACTCATCGACCGGATGTGCGGGATGCTCGAGATCGAGCCCGCGCCGTCGGTTGCCTGAACCGCCGCCTGATTCCACCGGGATCAGGGGCCGGGTCTTTACCTCCCCGGCCCCTGATCCCGTTACCCGACTCGCAATCTTCCCATGAATTCACTGGGCGAAGCTGTCACGCATTTGCCGTGGCTTGCGCCGTGCGCCGGTTCCCTGACCGCGTTGGCCAAGGCCCACGGCGCCGCCGGCCTCTGGCCCGTGCTGCGCCGCGACCCCGGCTGCCTGCTGCTCCTGGCGCGCTTCGCCCGATCTGCCGCCGCATTGTCCACTTTCGCGGTGGCGCAACTGCGCGACGCCACATTGCTGGAAGACTCCGCACGCCTGCTCGGCCAGCCCGGTTTCGTCGATTGGCGGCAACCCCGCTTACAACCGATCTACAACGCGGCGCTCGCCAGCGCCACCGTGGCCGCGCGTCTTTCCGAACAGACTGGCCGTTCCGTGCCCGAAGCGGCCTGGTTGGCGGGCCTGCTGGCGCCACTGGGCACACTCGCCGTGTGTGCCGTGGACCCTGCCGCCGCGACGGCTTGCCTGGCCGACCCGGCGCATGCCGAGCAACCGCTGACGACGCAGCGTCGCTGGTGGGGCATGGACCAAGCTGCTATCGCCCGGCGCTTGGCGCGTCGTTGGCAACTGCCGCCGTGGTTGGGGGCGGTGGTCGGCCATCTCGCTCTGCCTGCCGATGCAGCCGTCGGCCTGGGCGCTGACCTCGAACTATTCCGTCTCATACAACTCACCGTCGGTCTATTGCAGCGCCGCTCCGTTGGGCTGGGCTTCGACGTGGGCACTCGTCCCGATGAACCGGCTGCCGCGCTCGGCCTATCACTCGTGGAACTGGATGCCCTGGCCAGCGATGCTTTGGCCACCTGCCAGGCTTTGCCCAGCGACTGGACCGACCCGGCTTCCATGCCGCTGCTGCGCGATCTGCTCGACATCGCCGCGGAGCATCGCCGGCTCGCGGACGCCCCGGTGCTGGAAAAACTCGAGGCCGACTTCGACGCATTGCACCAATCGCTGGCCCGGCAGCGCGCCAGCGAAGCGGCCCGTCTGCAACTGCAAAAACTCAGTACGCTCGCCGAGTTCGCCGCCGGCGCGGGACATGAGATCAACAACCCGCTCGCGGTCATCTCCGGGCAGGCTCAGTATCTCATGAACCGCGATGAATCGCCTGTTGCCCAGCATGCCTTGCAGAAGATCGTTGGACAAACGCAGCGCATTCACGACATCTTGAGCGGCCTGATGCAGTTCGCCCGGCCGTCGAAGCCGCAGAAGCGATTGCTCGATGTGGGCGGCCTGGTGCGCGAGACTGCCGCCGCAGTGGCCGACTCGGCCCAGCAACGACAGGTGCGGTTGGTATGTCCCGAACTGGAGTCGCCGCTCAGTCTGTTTGTCGATCCCCGCCAGATACGCATGGCACTCACCTGCCTGCTGCGCAATGCGGTGGAAGCTGCCCCCGCCGAGGGCTGGGCGGGCATTCGCGTGGTGCTGCCAACGGCGCAAAGCCTGGAGTTCCTGATCGAAGACAGTGGTCCTGGCCCCGCGCCCCAGATGCGCGAACACTTGTTCGATCCATTCTTTTCCGGCCGGCAAGCGGGACGCGGGCGCGGCTTGGGCTTGCCTACTGCCTGGAGAATGGCGCGCGAACACGGCGGCGACGTGGTCCACGACGAGCGCGCCGAAGGGCTGACCCGCTTTGTCCTGCGCCTGCCTTACCAGCCCGACTGGAAGGCTGCCTGTCTCCCGGAAGACCCTGCCACCGACCCTGCCGTCACCGAAGCCCTGCCGACGTTGCTGCCGGTCGCCTCCCTCCAGCCCGAAGTCAAGGCGGGCTGAATCGCCGCTGCTCGGTTTCCGACTTGTTTGCCCGGCGCGGTTGCAGTATATGCCGCCGCCGTCGAGGTCGAACGGCGCGGTGGACACACCGCACGGAACCGAAAGGCCATTCCGCGATGATTCCTCACGACGGCACTCCCCCTGGCGGGCGACTGGACTCCACCGGGCCGGGACTGGCCCGACGCCTGGAACGCCACGAACTGGCCTACTTTCCCGTCTGTCCCTTTCCGATTCCCACTGGGGAAGACCGCGAGTTTCTTTGCCGGCAGCAACTGGGGCGGCTTAGCCATAAGAACATCAGCTACGATCCACATACCGGGCGCGTCGGCGGTTGCGCGTTGCGCACGCGGGGGGAGAATCAACGGCTGCGTGAGTTGCTCACGGCTTTCTCGAAGGAAGTGACCGGCTGGCTCACGCGGGCACTGCCGAATTACGCTCATGCCTGGGAACTGGACCGCGTGAGCTTCCGGCCAGAGGAAGAAGCCACCCGCCAGTTGCGCTTGACCGCCCGCAACGACCTGCTGCACATCGATGCCTTCCCCACGCGGCCGACCAACGGCCGGCGCATTCTGCGCTGCTTTGTGAACTTGAATCCCAGCGAGCCGCGCATCTGGGCCGTCAGCGATCCCTTCCCGGAATTGCTGCGCCAGTTTCGCCATCGGCCGGACTTTCCGCGCCAGGTGAGCGTACCCTGGCTGTCGCGTATCGGCGACGGCATTCGTCAATGGTTCACGGCGCGGACGGTAACCCGTTCGCCCTACGACGTGTTCATGGAGCGCTTTCACGATTACCTGAAGTCGAACGATGAATTCCAGGAACGCTGCCCGAAGCGTTACTGGACTTTTGCTCCCGGTTCGGCCTGGCTGGCGTTCACGGATTCCGTCAGCCATGCCGTGTTGCGCGGCCGGTATGCCCTGGAACATTCCTACTTCGTGCCAACGCACGTACTCTTCTTGCCGGCCGCCGCGCCAATGGCGTATTTCCGCAACCTGACCGAACCAATGCCGCTGCGCCGGGCCGCCTGAGCGAACCGTACGTCGGGCTTTCCAGCCCGACAGCAGCGCCCGGGGCTAGCCGCAACGGCTCCGCGGAGCCGCCGGATTCCGGCGCGAAGGTCGGGCTGGAAAGCCCGACGTACACGAGTACCAACCCGCCGAAAAGAATGTCGCGTCAGCCAGCGTCCGGATAGGATGCCTTTGGCGGCGCACGTTCGACCCCAATCCACCCGATTCTTCCAACGGCAATGTGGCGGCACCTGGCGGAAACGGGCCAAACACTGGGCGAGGGCCTGTTGGCCCTGGTCTATCCTGCGATCTGCTGGAGTTGCGGCACCGGGCTGCCTCCGCACGCACGGCTTTTCTGTGCATCCTGTCGTGCGCGATTGACGGACGATCCGCATCCCACCTGTCCGCGCTGCTCCAGCAGCGTCGGGCCCTTTTCCAAGCTCGAAGGCGGTTGTCCAGCCTGCCGGCACGAGCGCTTCCATTTTGAGGGAGTACAACGCCTGGGGCCATACGAGGGCTTGCTGCGCGAGTCGATCCTGCGCCTGAAGCAGCCGTCGGGCGAATCGCTGGCCGAGGCCCTGGGGCGGCTCTGGGCGGAGGCCGCTTTGCCCCGGTTGCAAACGCTCGGCGCGGAGTTGGTCGTGCCGATTCCGCTGCACTGGCGGCGGCGGTGGCAGCGCGGCTTCAATCAGAGCGAAGTCCTCGCCGCGGCGCTGGCCCGTGGCTTGCGGTTGCCCTGTCGGCCTGGTTGTTTACAGCGCGTGCGGCCGACGCCGTTTCAGAGCCGCCAGTCGGCCGCTGGCCGACGGGAGAATCTCCAGGATTGCTTTCGCGCCCGTTCACCGTCCGCGCTGCAAGGGCGTTCCGTCCTGCTGGTGGATGATGTGCTGACCAGCGGCGCAACTGCCAGCGAGGCCGCGAGGATATTGCGCGCTGCCGGCGCGCTGCGCGTCGTCGTCGCGGTGCTGGCGCACGGTCATGCCTGAAGCAAAAGTGCGGTCACGCCGTCGAATCGGCAAGGTCCCGCCCACCCATCCGCTGCCACCGCTCGCGTTCGCCGGCTTACCTGCGTAGTCCCCCGCGCCCTCCGTTGCCCTTCCGGAAGTAGCCAATGTAGCAGTCGGGCGACCGGCGCGGTTCCTGTGTACGCCGGGCGTCGTCCAGCGGTGCAATTCCGCCCCGTGGCGTTTGACTCGCTCCCCTTCGCGCGGGATATGTTCAGTGGCCCTCTACATTGCGTGGCTTCTCCCGGCGTCATTCGGGACGGTCAGCGGGCGCTCTCGAGGCTGGGCTACGAGGATCATCATGCTGCGGCACTGTTTTTGTCTCATGCTGGGTCTGTGGCTGACGGCCCCTGTGCAGGCCGCCAGCTGGACCGACGGCCTGTTCGCGGAACTCTCCAAGGACTTCGGCACCGTGCCGCGCGGCCCGCTGTTGACCCACCCGTTCCACGTACGCAACAACGGCAGCGCGCCGATTCACATCGCCGACGTCCGGGTGTCCTGTGGCTGCGTGACCGCCGCCGCCCTGGAAAACACCATCGCCCCCGGTCAAGAAACCATCATTCTCGCCCAGATGAATACGACGCGCTTCGCGGGCATGAAGACCGTCACCATCTTCGTGCGCTTCGATCAGCCGCACTCCGAAGAGGTGCGGCTCTGGGTGCAGGCCAACAGCCGCGACGACGTGACCGTGACGCCCGACGCCGTCAACTTCGGCCAGGTGAAGCGCAACAGCACGCCCGCCGCCAGCGTGACCGTCAGCTTCCTGGGCAGTAATTCCTGGCGCATCCAGGGCGCGCAGTGCGAAAGCAACTATATCCAGGCCACCATCAAGGAAGAGAAACGCACCGCGAGCGAGGTCTCCTACACGCTGACGGCCCGCCTGCGAGCCGACGCCCCGGTCGGCAAGTGGTACACCGACATCTGGCTGCAAACCAACAACCCGGCCACACCGCGCGTCCGCGTTCCGGTCAACGTCGAGATCGAATCGGCCCTGAGCGTCAGCCCTGCGGTGGTCGATCTCGGCCAGGTAAAAATCGGCAGCACCGTCGAGCGCAAGGTCATCGTCCGCGGCGTCACACCGTTCCA
>JAEUIF010000297.1 GCA_016795185.1 Planctomycetia bacterium
AAGCGTTCCATGCCCACGCAAAGCCGTGGGCATGGCACCCAAGCATCCTTGGGAGGAAGAGGACTCTTGCACTCTCACGGGAATGGAACCCCGCTTGCCCGCAGCGGTCGCTCGGCGTGACAGCGCGGGGCATCGAGTTTCGGAAGAATTCGATTGACTGCACGCGCCGCACGCGGTTCGCTTGAGGGCTAATGTGCGGTGTATCGATCATGGTACGGAAAGGCCCCGATGCGCGATGCCCTTGGCGAGTTCCAGGAATTCAACCGGCCCCTGGCCCAGCGCAATCCGGAGTTGTTCCGCGTCAAGGTGGCGCGGATGGCCGCCGACCCCTTCGCCTTCTTTCGCGGCACCTTCCACCTCTTCGCCCGCGACGTGCTCGACAAAATTCACGGCGCCATCCCGCTGCTGGGCGAGGCCGGCGTCGAGATGGACCTGATCGGCGACATCCATTGCGAGAACTATGGCACCTACCAGGCCACCGATAGCGCCGTCTACTACGACATCAACGACTTCGACGAAACCATCCAGGGCAACCCCGACTTCGACGTCTGCCGGCTGGCGGTCAGCATCTTCCTGGCCTCGCGGGTGCGCGGCGACCCGCTGGCGGACGCCATGCGCATCACGCTCTCGGCCCTGGGCATCTACACGGAATTGCTGCCCCGGTTTCTCAAGAAGGGTGCGCCGGTCGTCAGCGAATACGCCGAGTGCGGTTGCTCGGCCATCGACGACCTGGTCCGCGCGGCGGCAGGCTTCAAGCGCACCGAGTTCATCGGCAAACTGACGAGCGTCAATAATGGCCAGCGGCGCATCGCGCGCTCGCGCAACTACTTCAACCTGCCCGACGACCAGCGCGAGCAGGCCGTGCGGTTGCTGGAGGATTTCAAGTCGCGGATGCCGACGCCGAATTTTCCGGACTTCTACAAGGTGGAGGACGTCTGCGGCCGGGTCGCGGGCATCGGCAGCATGGGCCGGCGGCGCTACGCGGTTCTCATCGGCGGCAAGGGCGGCAAGGACGCCCGCAACGTCATCATCGAGTTCAAGGAGGCGCGGCCCTCGGCTTACGACCTCTATCGCCAGCGCAACCATGAACCGGAAGCCCCGGCCCGCCGCGCGGAAGAGGTCATCACGCGGCAGCGACAAATGCAGGGAGCGAGCAGCCCGTACCTGGGCTACGCGGTCGACGGCGGGCAATCCTTCCAGGTCCGCGAGATCGGCCCGCACGATTTCCGGGTCAACCTCGCCGGCCTGAAGAACATCCGCATGATGGAAAAGGTCGCGGGCATGCAGGCAAACCTCCTGGCGCGGGCGCACGCCCGCTCGGTGGCCCACGCCGTCGGCCTGGTCAACCCGCTCGCCCACATTCGCGATCCGGAAGCCTTCTGCCAGCGGGTGCTGACCTTCGCCCTGACCTACGCCGATGTGGTCAAGCAGGATTGGACGAAATTCGCCGGCCACCGCGGCGACCTGGAGAAATGGTCCGGGTAACCGCATTCACCAACGCTTGCGGTTTAGCACGCCGCCTACAACGTCTTCAGATACTCAATCACCGCCCGCCGCTGTTCGTCGGTGAAATGATCGCCGTAGGTGTGCCCGCCGTTGCCGCGTCCCGGCAGCGTCGTGTCGTAAATTTTCCGCCGCGCGTGGTCGGTCATCTTGGCGTCCGCGCCGCGCGGTAGCACTTCGACCTTCCAGCCGAGCTTACCCTTGTCGTAGGCAGCTTCATCCGTGCGATAGGAGCGCGTGAAAATCTTCGGCCGCGTTTTGGAGTTCAGCACGTCCGCCACCGTCGGCGCGGAGCCGTTGTGGAAGTATGGAGCTGTTGCCCAGAGGCCGTCGAGCGGTGGGGCCTGGTAGCCGGGCGATTGCCGCGCCGCGTACTCGTCCACCAGCCAGCCCGATCTCTCCTGCGCGAACCAGCTGCGATTGTAGTACTCGCCGAACGCCGCCGAGATGCCGTGATAGCGCGTCGGATCGGTGCCGATTTCGTCCAGGGCCACGATCTTGTTCGGGTAGGTCCACTTTTCCCCGTAAGTACCGTGGCAGCGGGCGCAACTTTCGCCGAACAGCGCTTCGCCCTTTTTCGCCAGTTCGCGGTCGATGGGGAATGGGTACCTGGGCGGCGTCAGGCTAAGCAGGTACTGCTGGATGTCCGCAAACGTGGCTTCTTCCTTACGGAACACCAGCGGGCCGTTCAGCGGACTCATCATGAACTGCATCAACGAGCGGACGGAGCGCGCGTCCGAACCGCCGGTGTGATACATGGTCTTCTTCTTCTTGAGCAACCACCAGGCCGGCGCATCCTCGCACAGGTGGGGTTTCAATTCGAGATTGAGCCGCGGCGAGCGCAACTTCAGGTCGGGGTCGCGCATCTCCAGCAGCCAGACGGCCATGCTGCCCGCTTCGGTGGTGCCGCGCACGTTGGTGAAGACGAACGGCGTCTTGCGGGGCATGCCGTCCGCGCCGGTCAGGTCGGCGAACAGCGAATCCATGTCCAGTGCCGTATTGGGCAAGCCGACGTAGCTCTTGCCGAGGATCGAGCCGGCATGGCACAGCAGGCAATCGGAAGCGAGCAGTTTGCGATTAAACAACCCGGTGGCCTCGCGGAAGCCCATCGGGTAGCCGTTATTCGGGTAGGGTGATTCGTGCATGCCGTAGTAGTCGCGAAACGCCTGGGCATAGTTCGCGGGCTTCTCTTTCAAGCCGCCGTCCCAGAGCTTCCAGACGTTGTCGTAGGCCTGCGGCGAAAAGGTCGGCGGTGTGAAATGGCGGGTGAGCATGGCCCGCTCGCCGCGCTCGGCGGCGGGCTCGGCGGCACTGACAGCCGAAGGATACAGCGACAGACAGACCGCCAGGATCGTCAGCCGACCTTGCATGGGTTAATTCTCCTTCGAGTCCAGGCGAGCAGTGCAGCCGAGAGCTTGGGTGCCATGCCCACGGCCCTACGTGGGCATGGGAAGCCTGTGCGGTCCTCATGCCCACGCAAAGCCGTGGGCATGGCACCCAGCGGGGTTCATCCCCGCGGTGATTTGTGAACCGCACACGGCGGGGATGAATCCCGCCGCTCGCCCGCACATGGCATGCACCGCAGCGCTGCGCATGGTAAAGTATACCATCCCGACCCAATAACCGGACAATGGACGATTCGCATAACAGCCCCGAAACGAGCCGTCTGACGGCCGAGGCGCAGCGCGCCGCGCCGCTCGACACCCTGACGCGCCATAACGTGCTGGCGGAAAGCTATTTCTCCGCGTTCAACGGCATTTACATGGCGCTGGCGATCATGGCCGCGCCCGTGGTCGCCGTGGCGGGCCTGAACGCCAGCCCGCTGGAACTGACGGTCCTGGCCAGTGCGTTTCCCGTGGGCGTCTTCATCGGGCCGCTCTGGGCCGACCTGGGCCGCCGCTGGGGCATGCAAAAGCTGGTCACGCAGATGGCCATCTGGGCCAACGTGCCTCTGTTCCTGGTCTACTGGGTGCGCGACCCGCTCACCTTCACGGCGCTAATGACCGTCAGCCAGTTCTTGAACTCGGCCATGCGCATGGGGCAATCGAGCCTCTATCGCGTGATGTACCCGAAGGAAATTCGCGGCCGGGTCCTCGGCCAGCTTACCTTCTGGACCTTTTTGACCATGGTGCCGAGCATCCTGGTTACCGGCTGGCTGCTCGACAAGAGCCGGGAAATCTACCAGGTGCTCTACCCGCTGGCCGGGCTGTGCGGCCTGATTGGCAGCTACTACTACCGCATGTTGCACGTGCCCCAGGCCGAGCGCTTCCCGCGCACCCGCGACACCATCCGGGCGCGGATGGCCGGCGTGGAGCGCATCATCTCCAGCGACCGCGCTTACCTGCTGTTCCAGATCGCGTTCTTCCTGTCCGGTTCGGCGTTTTTCATGTCGAACCACGTGATCCTGCTGCTGTGCAAGAAATCCCCCGATTTCCAGTTCAATGCCTTCGAGTTGGCCCTATGGATGTCGGTGATGCCCCAGCTGCTGCTAGCGATCACCTCGCCTGTCTGGGGCCGGGTGCTGGACCGCATCGGCATCGTCCGTTGCCGGTTGCTGATTTCGCTGTTCATGACCGCGTACCTGGCGTGCCATTTCGGCGGCATCCTGAGCGGCGCAGTCTGGTTGATCTATGTCGCCAGCGTGCTGCAAGGCATGTCGAATGGCGGCGGGCAGCTGACCTGGGCGCTGGCGTCGAGCCACTTCGCGCCGCGGCCCGAGGATGTGCCGCTGTACACCGGCATCCATTTCGTGCTTAACGGCGTGCGCGGTCTGGTGATGCCCTGGGTCGGCTCGATCCTTTTCGTCCTGATACAGCCCTGGGCGGTGTTCGTGGCAGCGTTGGTGTCGCTGGCGAGCATCCCCGTCATCCTGCGGTCGCTGCATGTCAAGGAAGTGAGCGCTGAAGCGCCGCCCGTCGAGGTTGCGTCGCCCGGCGCCCGCGACCCCAGCACCGCGCAACGTCCGCCGCCAGTGCCGGGGTAAGTGCCGTCCCGGCCCTGGATAATTCGGGAACTTGCCAGTCAGCGCTTGCTAAACGACTGTACCCTCGCACGAAAATCCGCTATTCTGAAAGCGCTGCATGCGGACTTCGGAGATTATTCATGAATATCCGGACTTACCAACCCGGCGATGAAGCGGCCCAGGTTGCCCTTTTCAACGAGGCGGCGGCGGCGCTGCCCAAGTTCAAGGCCGCTAACGCCGAAGAGGTCAAGCGCCGTTACCAGGCCCGAGATTTCGACCCCACGACCAAGTTCTACGCCGAGGACGGCGGCAAGGTCATCGGCTATTGCACCTACAATGCACACAACGGCCGGGTTGGCTACCCCTGGATGGCCAAGGGGCAGGAAGCGCACGCCGAAGCACTGTTCCAGGCCATGCTCGCCGACATGAAGCAGCGCGGCCGCAAGACCGCCTTCGCCGCCTACCGCTCCGACTGGCAGCCGGTCACGCAGTTCTTTCAGGCGCATGACTTCCGCCTGGTGCGCGAGATGGTCAACTTCGTCATCGACATCGTCGAGATGCCGACGCCCGCCGCGCGGCCGAGCCTGCCGTTCTCGCCGCTCAAGCGCGAGGACGTGCCCGCCATCCGCGACCTGGCACCCGAGGCCCTGCGCGTCGGCAGCGCGGCCGAGTTGGAGAAGCATCTGTTCGAGAACCCGTACTTCAGCCCGGACGCCCTGTTCGTGCTCCGCAGCCGCACGGGCGGCACGCCGGCCGCCGTCGGCATCCTGATCGACAACGCCGCCTATGCGGATCCCAAGCAGGTCGATTCGGGTATGCCCTGCTTCCGCCTGGGCGCTTTCGGCACCGAGGGCATGGACTGCAAGCGGATCAACGGCCTGTTCAGCTTCCTGTGCCGGCCAGGCCGCGATGTGTCGTCAATGGCCCTCGACCTGATGGGCCACGCCGCTTTCCGCCTGGAGGAGACCTCCACCGCGTGGCTCGGCGCGCAGGTGCCCTCCGACGTGCCGCACCTGCTGCGCTTCTATCAGCAGCACTTCCGCCGCCAGGGCAGCTTCCCGGTGTTCGAGCGCTCGCTGTAACGGCTACTGCCAAGGTCGCATGCCATGCCTTTTGCCGCTGCGCTTTCGACAGCTACCTCGACGGCCCAGGCGCTGGATGAAGTCTGCGGCAGCGCCGGGCCACAGCTGCCCCGTTCCCCGGACCTGGCCCTCGCCTTCTTCTCGCCGCACCACGCCGGGCAGGCGGAAGCCATCGCGCGCTCGCTGACCGACCGCCTGAAACCCCGCTGCCTGCTGGGCTGCGTCGGCGAATCGATCGTCGGCAACGACCGCGAGATCGAACAGCTGCCGGCGTTCAGCCTCTGGCTGGCGGCGTTCGCCACGCCGGTTGAGCTGGAACCCTGTCATCTCGTGCTAGAACAAACGCCCGACGGCCCCAGTCTGCTCGGCTGGCCGGACGGGCTGCTCGAAGCCGACCCCGCCCAGGCCGCCCTGATCGTGCTCGGCGACCCGTTTACCTTTCCCGTGGACCTGCTGCTGCATCAGGCGAACCACGAATACCAGGGCCTGCGCGTGATGGGCGGCATGGCCAGCGGCATCCGCGCGCCGGGGCAATGCCGGTTGCTGCACGGCGACCGGGTGCTGAACGCGGGGGGCGTCGGCGTGCTGCTGCGCGGCGCAGCGGGCCTGCGGACCATCGTGTCGCAGGGCTGCCGGCCCATCGGCCGTCACCTGGTCATTACAGGCGGCAAGGAAAATATCATCACGGAACTGGGCGGCAAGACGCCGCTGGCGCAGTTGCAAGAACTCTGGCACACCCTGCCGCCCGGCGACCAGAACCTGATGCAGCGGGCCTTGCATGTCGGCATGGTGATGAACGAGTACCGCGAGGACTTTCGGCGCGGTGACTTCGTGGTCCGCAACATCTACGGACTCGACCAGGAGTCCGGCGCGCTCGTCATTGCCGACCGCATCCGCGTGGGCCAGACCATTCAATTCCACGTGCGCGACGCCGCCGCCGCGGATGAAGACCTGCAA
>JAEUIF010000302.1 GCA_016795185.1 Planctomycetia bacterium
GATTACCGCAACAGGATGGCCGGTTCGACCAGCCGCAGCGAGCGCAGGGCCGCCATGCCGGACAACATAGCCATCAGCATCGTGATCGCCGCCGCCGAGCCGAGCAGCCAGGGGGGCAGCATCACACGGGCGCCGACCCAGTCGGCGGCTTCACCGAGAGCGAAGGCGGCCGGGATCGACAGGGCCGTGCCGATCAGGCCAACCCAAAAGGATTGCGACAGCACCATCAGTGCCATCCGCCAGCGCGGGATGCCCAGGGCGCGGAGCACCGCGTATTCCCGCAGCGACGCCGCCGTCGCCGCGTACAAGGTCTGGCTCGTCACCACGCCGCCCACCAGCAAGCCGAGGAGGGCCGCGTAGCCCAGGGCGATGCCGGCCTTCGTTTTCAGCAACCAGTGCTTGCGCGAGCGAAACGAGAAGTCGTCGCTGGTGAACGTGGACATGTTCGTGTAGCCGCGCAACCGCTCGACGACCTTGGGCGCATCCTCCGGGTTCTTGCAGCGCGCGAGCAGGAACGTCGCCTGGCTATCGCTCATACGCAGCAGCGGTCGGGCCGTGCGAATGGAGCAGAAGACATACGGGCCGGCCATGCTCTTGAGGCCCTTGACCACGCCAACCACGCGCACGCGATGCCCGCCGATCTCCGCCGTCTCGCCGACGCCGTGCTTCAGCCCCAATCGGCTGATTTCCGATTCATCCACCACGATCGCGCCCGGTTCGGTCAGCAGGGCACGTAGCTCGGGCGTCAATTCCTTGACGTAGCCGAGGGCGTCGTCGTCCAGGCGCGTCCCGATGACAATGCACAGGTCCGAGCCGCCGGTGGGCTTGGTCCAGATCGAGAAGCCCTGGATGAACATCTCCGGCGGCTCGACCTCGGGCTCGCTCGCCAGCCGGGTCATGAACGTGGTTGGAATCGGGCGCCCCAGATCCACGCTGAGCACTTCCGCCGAACCGAGCCAGATATGCGCCCGGCTATGGTCGATGGGGATGGACGTGATCGAGAACAAGCCGAGCAGCAAGCCGCACTGGAGCGCGATCAGCAGCGCGCTGAACGCCACCGCCAGTACGCCCGGCAAGTAGCGCTGGCGTTCGTGCCAGAGGGTAGTCAGTGCGTATGACATTACTTTCCTTGTCAATCGTCCGTCAATCACCGTAGGGTCCGCTGTGCGGACCTTTTCGCGAACGGTCCGCACAGCGGACCCTACACCGCATTGGTCCTACACCGCCAACCGCGCCGCTGCCGCCTTGCGTCCCGCGTCCGCCGACAGGTCCGCCAGGGTCGGGTCGATGTACAGGTGGTGCCAGAGTTGTGTGGCCACCACGCCCACCAGCCCCATTTCTACTAACGTTCGCTGGTACGACCCCGGACGCATTTTTCGGAACGCTTCGCCCCAGTGCTTGACCGAGGCCGGCTCGAAGTAGCCCGTCTTCCGCAGCGATTCCTCGCTGAGCAACTGGCCCACGAACGGCGGCAACTGGTTGGCGTGGAAGCTGTCAAACGGCGCCCGGAACATCCACTTGCGTCGCCAGGCGATCTGCTTCGGCAAGTAGCGCTCCGCCAGCTTGCGCAGAATGTGCTTGTCGCCAAAGCCCTTCATCTTCCAGCGCGGATGGATCTTCGCCAGGAACGCGACCACGTCCTCGTCGAGGAAGGGATAGCGCGTCTCGACCGAATTGTTCATCGCCACCCGGTCGCCCTTGGAACTGAGCAGATGGCCGGGTAGATGGACGCGCGACCCCAAGGCCAGCGAACGGTTGAGCGGGTGCCAGCGGCGCATCTGGTCCCGGTCCAGCTGGAGGTGTTCGTAGGGCAAGTGGTCGCCCAGCGTCTCCCACATCCGGGCGCTGAAGAAACGCACTTTGTTGAGGCTCATCGGGCCGTAGATGTCGAGCCAGGCGTTGGACCCGCCGACTGATTCTACGATGCGGGGCAACGCGCCGACATTCGCCCCCTTGGGGCCAGTCAGCTTGATGAACAGTTGCCGAAACTTGGTGCTGAGCGGCAAACCCGGAATCACGTCGAGGAAGCTCAGCAGGTGATGCGTTTTGAACCAGGGGTAGCCGCCAAGCCATTCGTCGGCGCCTTCGCCGGTCAGCGCCACCTTGTAACCACGCGCGTGAACTTCCTGGGCCAGCAGCAGCATCGCGCCGCAGGAAGTGTCGATGACCGGACACTCGGCGGCCAGCGTCAACCGGGGGTAGACGCTCAGCGTCTCGGCCGCGCCGAACGGCACCACGATCGGGTCGCTGTGAATGTGCCGGGAAACGATCGCCGCCTCGGAGGTTTCGTCGAGCAGCGGGTCTTGAATCTGAATCGTGAAGGTCGGGATCGGTTGGCCGCGCACCTTGCAGGCCAGAGCCACGACGGCGCTCGAATCCACGCCGCCGGACAGATACGACACCACCGGCACGTCGGCGCGCAGCCGGCGCTCGACGGCCGCCGTCATCACCTGCTCGAAGTCGTCGATGACCTTCTTTTCGTTCTGGCCGCGGTCCTCGTCGCCCCGCTCGGGGAAGTCGATCCGCCAGTAGACGTGCTCGCTGACCTGGCCCGTCGCCCCCGTGCCGCCCAGTTGCACCTTCAGAAATCGTCCCGGCGACAACAGCTGGATGCCTTCAAAGCAAGTGATCGGGCCGGGCACCGCGAAGAACGTGAAGGCATGACAGATGCCCCGATGGTCGGGCCGGGCCTCGACCATGCCGGACGCCAGCAGGGCCTTGATCTCGGAGGCGAACAACAGCCAGTCACCCTGGCGCGTCCAGAATAGCGGGCAGATGCCGGCGCGGTCGCGGCCGAGAATCAGGGTCTGGCGCTTGTCGTCCCAGAGCGCGAACCCGAACTGGCCGCGCAGATGCTCGAACATGCCTTCCTGGTGGTCTTCCCAGGTGTGCGGAATCAGTTCCGTATCGCAGTGCGTGCGGAACTGGTGGCCGCGCGCTTCCAGCCGCGCTTTCTGTTCGGGATAGTCGAAGAACTCGCCGTTGAAGACGACGGAGACGGTGCGGTCTTCGTTCGTGATGGGCTGCCGGCCGTCGCTGAGGCCGACGATGCTCAACCGCCGCGAAGCCAGCCCCAAACCGGGACGTTCGAGAAAGCCGTCCTCGTCCGGGCCGCGATGAATGATCTGGGCAGCCATCGCCTGCAACATCCCCACCGGCAATGGCTTCCGCTCGACCAGATTGATCGCTCCTGCGATTCCGCACATGAAGTTTATCCTCGGTCCAACCCCGCGCCTGGGGCGGGTGCGGGGGACTATCCTTCCCGGTCATTTTATGAATGCGCGTACAGCTGGCCAACCTTGCGGATCATCAGCCGGTTGAGTAGTCCGGGGAACCAGCGACGCATCCGCAGCATCCAGCGGGCTTCCCCCAGTACGGTTTCGGGGCAGTTCTTTTCCAGGGCGGCGAGAATGGCGTTCGCCACGGCTTCCGGCGACATGCCCTGCGAGTAGTCGAGCTTCATCTTGCCTTCATTGCGGAGCAGGTGCCGGCCCAGGTCCGTGTTGGTCAAGCCGGGCAACACGGTCAGCACGTCGATGTCATAGCGGGCCATCTCGGCACGCAACGCTTCCGCCAGCCCGACCAGGGCGAACTTGCTGGCCGAGTATTCGCTCCAGGCCGGCAAACCGCACCGGCCGCACATGGACGTGACATTCACGATGGCCGGCTGTTCGCCGTTTCGCAAGACCGGAATGGCGGCGCGCATCAATTCGGCGGGCGCGAAGAAATTCACTTCCATCACCTGCCGCAGAATCGCCTCGGTACCACCGGCAAAGTGGCCGAAGCTAGCAACGCCAGCATTGTTGATGAGCACGTCCAGCCCGCCGAACCG
>JAEUIF010000305.1 GCA_016795185.1 Planctomycetia bacterium
GCCGCTGGCGCACTAAAGTTCGTAGTTCCGCCTTCCGGCGGCGAGCGACTCGCCGCCGGAAGGCGGAACTACAAACGATCCCTCACTTCTTCAGATTCCAGCAGATGAGCTTCTCGCCGTCGCGCGCGTACAGCCGACCGTTGGCCAGGGCGATTTCCGCCCGGCACGGTGTGGCCTTGAAGACCGCGACACGCGCCTTCTCCTGGAAGCCCGCCGGATTGGCCTCGATCAGCGCCAGTTCCCCGTTCTCGCACAGGGCGATCAGCTGGCCTTCCGCCAGCAGCAGCGAGGCGCAGCCGAAGTTCTTCTGCGCCCATTTCGATTTGCCCGTCGGCCAGTCGATGCAGCGCAGCCGGGCCGAGCCGCCTTCCTGCCGGCCGTCGATGCCGTAGAGATGCCCGTCGTGATAGACCGGCGTGTTGTAATGGCAGGACAGCACCTGGTTCGACTTCCAGACCTCGTCCGCGCGGTCCTTCGCGACCTTCAGCTGAATTTCCCCGGTCGCGTACTCGGCCGAGTAGAAGACGCGGTCGCCGACCGCCACCGGAGCGGCGGCGTTCACCGAGGCGTCGATGCGCGCTCGGAACGGCCGGCTGAAGCGCACCTGGCCCGTCGCCGGATCGATGGAGACGATGCCAGCCCGCGTGAAGAAGAAGACGTGCCGCACACCGTCCACCGTCGCGGCCACGGGCGATGAATAGCTGGCGTCGTCGTTGGTCGCCTTCCAGACTTCCTTGCCCGTGGCGGCGTCGAGGGCGACGATGCCCGCATCCTTGCCGCCGATGTTGAGCAGCAGCTTATCGCCCTCGAGGAGCGGCGAGGTGGCCACGCCGAAAAAGCTGTCGCGCACCTGGTAGTCCGTCAGCAGGGCGCGGTCCCAGACCTTCTTGCCGGTCGCCAGTTCCAGGCAGTGCAGCCGGCCGTCGGCCCCCAGCGTGTAGACGTGCTTGCCGGCGACCAGCGGCGTCGAACGCGGGCCGTCGCCCTTGCCGTAGCGATCTTGATAGTTGCAAGCGTAGGCGAACTTCCACTGTTCCTTGCCCGTGGCGGCATCCAGGCTTTCAACGACTTCGTCGCCGCCGACGCGGTGGAACAGGATCAGTCGGCCGTCGGCAACCACGGGTCCGCTGTAGCCTTCACCGACCTTGCGCTCCCAGAGCTTCGGCGGGCCATCCTTGGGCCAGGTGGTCAGCAGGCCGGTTTCGTTGGAAGTAGCGTTGCGATTCGGGCCGAGAAACTGGGGCCAATCGCCGGCGAGCGCCGGTTCCAACAGAGTCAGCAGCAGAAGCAGGTTGGTGGTGCGGACGATCACGCGAAGAGGCTTCATGTCTGGGTTCCCTGTGGGTAGGTCTTTTGCGAATCCGCCGGCGGCTCAGTCGATCAAACGACGGGTAATATCGCCGTAGGCATCGATGCGGCGGTCGCGCAGGAACGGCCAGTGCCGGCGCACATCTTCCAGGTGCTTCGGGTCGCACTCGTAGACCAGTAGTTCCTCGCGGTCGTGCGAAGCTCGCGCCGCGACCGTCCCAAACGGATCGCTGATGAACGAAGCGCCCCAGAACTCCAGCCCGCCGCCGGCCGGTCCCTCGTGGCCAATGCGATTGACCGCTGCCACGTAGACGCCATTCGCCAGCGCGTGCGACCGCTGAATCAGTTCCCACGCCTGATGCTGCCGTTGGCCGAACTCGGCCTTTTCGCTGGGGTGCCAGCCGATGGCGGTCGGGTAGAAGAGCACATCCGCGCCCTTCAGACTGGTGAGTCGCGCCGCTTCCGGATACCACTGGTCCCAGCAGACCAGGGTGCCGACCTTGCCGAAGCGCGTCGGAAACACGCGGAAGCCGAGGTCGCCGGGCGTGAAATAATACTTCTCGTAGTAAAGCGGATCGTCCGGAATGTGCATCTTGCGATACAGACCGAGGATTGTGCCGTCGGCGTCGAAGACCACCGCCGTGTTGTGGTACAGCCCTGCCGCGCGCCGCTCGAAGAGCGAGGCGATCACCACCATCTTCGTCTGCCGGGCCACGGCCGCCAGTCGTTCGGTGCGCGGTCCCGGAATCGGCTCGGCCAGGTCGAAGAGCGTGGGGTCTTCGCGCTGGCAGAAGTACGGCGACAGGAACAATTCCGGCAAGCAGGCGATCTGCACGCCGGATTTCGCGGCTTCCTGCAAGCGAGCAATCGCCTTGTCCATGTTCGCGGCGGGTTCGGGCTCGCAGCGCATCTGGATCAGGCCGATGGTGTAGCGTTCGGGTTTACCGCTCATGCTCGTGCTCCGGCGTGGATCGAGGCCGACAAAGCGTTATTATATACCGGGGTCCAGAGAACCGCCGACAACGCCGTGGATGAGCAGCGACCATGTCCGAACCTCTCCCGCCCGAACAACCCGACCTCGCCCGCCAGGCCCGGCAGCACCTCGCCAGCCTGAAGAGCGCGGGCATCGAGTTCCTACCCTTCGCCAAGCAAGCAGCGCCGCCGCCCGCGACTCCTCCCGCAGCGCCGGCGCCGGCGCCGCGCGTGGCAACTCCGCCCGTGAGTGTGCCAGCGCCGCCCAAACCCGCTCCGACCAGTGAGCCGGCCGTGATCGCTGCCACCGCTCTGTTCAACGAACCGGCCATCGCCGCCGCGACCGAAGAAGTGTTGTCCCCCGACCAGCGCCGGCAAGAACTGACGGTCCTGGCCGAGCGCGTGAAGAGTTGCACGCGCTGCGACGAACTGGTCGCCAACCGCAGCCGGACGGTCTTCGGCGTCGGCCCGATCAGTCCAGACCTCTGCTTCATCGGCGAAGCGCCGGGCATGGACGAGGACCGCAAGGGTGAACCGTTCGTGGGCGCGGCCGGCCAGTTGCTCAACCGCATCATCGCGGCCTGCGGCCTGAAGCGCGAAGAGGTCTATATCGCGAACATCTGCAAGTGCCGGCCGCCGCAGAACCGCACGCCGCTGCCCCCCGAAGCCGCCAACTGCCGGGAGTACCTCGACCGACAACTGGAACTGGTGAAGCCGAAATTCATCTGCACGCTGGGAGCCTGCGCCACGCAGAACCTGCTGCAAACCCGCATCGGCATCATGAAGCTGCGCGGCTCCTGGCAGGAATATCGCGGCATCCCGGTGATGTGTACGCTGCACCCGTCCTACCTGCTGCACGTGCCGGAAGCCAAGAAGGATGTCTGGGATGACATGAAGAAACTGCTTCAGCGCATGGGCCGGCCGATTCCGGGGCAAAAGTAGTCCGTCGCGGAGCGGCGGGCTACTTCTGGAACTCCCGCCGAATGCGCTCGCCGTCGGCATCGAGCGCGGGCGCGGGCTGCCGGGTCGCTGGATCGGGAAAGGCGCTGAGCTTCACGGGGTTGCCCGCCATGCGCAGGCCGCCGGCTTCGACGACCATGTTGCGGGCCTGGACCTGTGGATGCTCGACCGCGTCGGCCACGGTATTAATGAGCGCGCAGGGCACGCCCGCCGCCTCGATCACTTCTTGCCAGTGTGCTGCTGCTTGCGTCTTCAGCACGGCTTCCAGGAGTTCTTTCAACGCGGGGGCGTGCTGCGTGCGGCGATGATTGTCGCTGAACCGCTCGTCGCGCGGCAGGGACGGCAGTTGCAGCGCGGCGCAGAGCTTGCCGAAGAGCGTATCATTGCCGGCGGCGATGATGAGCGGTCGATCCGCGCAGTCGTAGGCTTCAAACGGTGTGATCGATGGATGGCGGTTGCCGATGGGGCCGGGTGTCTGGCCGGTGGCGGCGTAGCGCATCACAGCGCTTTCGAGAATCGCCAGCTGGCCGTCGAGCATGCTGACATCAACCTGCATGCCCTCGCCGGTGCGCTCACGGTGATAGAGCGCTGCCGCCACGCCCACCAGCGTGAACATGCCGCCCGTCAGGTCACCGATGGAGGTGCCCGCCTTGGTCGGCGCGCCGCCGGGCTGCCCGGTCACG
>JAEUIF010000309.1 GCA_016795185.1 Planctomycetia bacterium
TCGGTGGCTCGAACAGCCGCTCGAAGATGCGGCGCGGGTTGGACTCCGCGGGAATGGCCCGTCCCTGGGCGTCGAAAGAGATCGTCGTGGACCGGCTCTTGGTGCCGACGCCGCCCTGGCTCGACAGGACCAGCGAGGAAATGCGGGTCTGCGCGGCGTAGCGGCGGGCGATGGCCTGATCAATCGAGATCGAGTTTTCCAGGTTGACGCGGATGTCCGCCCCCGTGAGCCAGACGTCCACGGTGTTGTGTGCGACGAGCTGGCGGCTCGTCGGGTGCGACATGCCGCCGACGATGGTGAAGTCGGCCTTGTGCGGTTCCAGCGGTTCCAGCGACTTGGTCAACTGATAGTCGGCCCCGTCGGTGTGGGGGAACCAGTGCCAGTCCTGGAAGTGCGGCTTGTTCTTCTCGGGCAGGGCGACGCCGTTGCCGAAGAACAAGGCGCAGAAGCGCTTGGGCTTCTCCGCCGGTTCCTTGGCCGGCGACATGGCTTCGAGCCAGGGCAAGGCCAGCGCGACGCCCGCGCCGCGGAGGAAGGAGCGACGATCGAGGTGCCAGGAGGGTTGAGGCATGGTAGGGATCCTTGCGGTGCAGCGGCGAATCGCCATTCCTCCAGTTTGGAAAGGATGGCCGATTCAACCAACGTTTAGTCGCCTTTCAGTCCTTTTCTGTTCCCGTATCGTGCGGGCTGGCTTGCAGCGCCACGGTCCGCGCAGCGGACCCTACGGTAATTTCGTAGGGTCCGCTGTGCGGACCGCTACGGCCAGTCGCAAAATGCTCTAGCCCAGAACATCGTCGACGGCGATCCGCGCAATCGCCAGGCCGTCCAGTACCAGAGGCACTGAGTCCCCAGCCCGAAAGTCAGTTCGTGTGCCGTAGGCTGCGGCAGCGCCGCTGCCGCTCGGATTCGTGTACACCTCGATCTGCGACTCAACTAAATTCACGATCCAATACACGGCGACCTGGGAGCGGGCGTAAATGCGGCCCTTGTCATGCCGATCTCGCGCCAAGGTGGTATCGGCGACTTCGATCAGCGTACCCAACTCGGGAGGACCGGGATGGCGGTTGGCGAATGTGTGGTCATCGCCACGCGCCACGGTCAAATCCGGCTCCGGTTCGCTGTCCGGCAACGTGATCGCCGACCGCACGCGCACTTCCCAGCCGACGAGATTGAGCCGCGTCAACCGTTTGTTCAAGCGTTGAATGACCACGTCGTGTGGGGGATTGCGGGGCATTTTCTCAACTACGTACCCTTCCAGCAACTCGACCTTGTCTTCATCGTTCAGGATGCCCGTGTCCATCATCCGGTGGTATTCATCCACCGTAAACCGTCGAAACGCGGTGAACAGGGTAAAACTCGGCGGCGGCGAGGAAAGAATCGCCATGTCAGCTTTTTCCTCCGTCCTGGCGACACGGCATCATCTGTTACTTCGATTGAAACGGTTCACTGGCGGTAATCAATTCAATGAGGGCAGGCAGGCGGTCGCCCCGCTCGCGGAGGGCGGGGGCGAGGGCGTTGGCGGCGTCGGTGTCGGCCAGCGTCAGCGACCGACCCAGTGCAAAGGCCATCATCTTGCGGAGCATGGCCTTGCGGAAGTCGTCAGACTTCGAGCGGAGCAGTTCAGCCTGCAATTCTCGCATGCCATCGACCTTGACGCCAGAGGGTAGTTCCGCTTTGGAGTCGAGCGCGTGATTGGTGCGTCGCTTGCGCAGGCTCGCGCCCGCGCCATCGCGCTGCCAGTTGCCGACCGCGTCGTACTCCTCGAAGGCGATGCCCCAGGGGTCGATCTTGCGATGGCAGCCCATGCAGGCGGTGCTGTTGCGATGGAGCGCGAGCGCCTGGGGAATCGTGAGGTTCTTCACCATCGGATTCTCGCGGTTGAGTTCCGGCACGTTCGGCGGCGGGGGCGGGGGCGTTTCGTCGAACAGGTTCTTGAGCAGCCAGACGCCGCGCTTGATCGGATGGCCGTCCCGGCCGTCGGAGTTGCCCGTCAGGATGCTGGCGTGGGTCAGCAGGCCGCCGCGATGATGCGCCGCGTCGAGCTTCACCTTGCGGAACTTGGAACCAGTCACTCCGGCAATGCTATAGTGCGCCGCCAGGGTTTCGTTGACGCAGGTGAAATCGGAGTCGAGGAACTGAAAAACGCTCAGGTCGCCGCGCAGGACTTCGCCGAAGAAGTGAATCGTTTCCAGGCGCATTGCAGCGGCCAGCTGGTCGTCGAAGCCGGGGTAGCTGCTCTTGCTGATGGTCACGCGCTGCAAGCGGTCGAGGTCCAGCCATTGTTCGGCATACTGCTCGATGAATTGCCAGGCGCGCTCATCTCGAATCATGCGGCGGACCTGGGCGGCCAGCACGGCGGGGTCGCGCAGCTGGCGCTGCTCGGCGAGACGCACCAGCGTCTCGTCCGGCAGCGTGCTCCAGAGGAAGTAGGACAGCCGCGCCGCCAGTTCGTGGTCGGTCAGCCGCTCCTTCGCCCCACCCGTACGGCTCGCGGGCAGGCCGAGAAAGCGCGGTGAAGTCAGCACGACGCCGAGCGTGTCCCGCAGGCTGCCTTCCAGCGTTTCGTTGCCGGCCCGCGCCTTGGTCCAGTAGCTCATGAGCCGGTCGAGTTCGGCGGGGGCAACCGGCCCACGATAGGCACGGGTCGCGAAGCGGCGCACCACTTCGCGGGCGTAGTCCGCTTCCGGCATTTCGCCCCGGTCGAACAGGATGCTGGTGTGCATCCGCGGCGGCCAGGCCTCGAAATACGGGCTTTCAAACTCGATCCATTCGATCTTCAGGCGCGGCGGTTGTTTCTCGTCTTTGGCCGTCTTGGCGGAGTTCCAGGCGGCCAACACGGCCGAATTCTTGTCGTTCAACGGCCCGGTATTCGGCACCGAGACATTCTCCATCCGCACGCGGAACTCATAGGTGCGGAAATCGGTGTGGTCGATGACGATGGGCTCGCCGAGCACCTTCAACTCGACGCCGTGAAAGTTCGTGGACCCGACGGCGACCGTCAGCGACGGCATGCGAGAGGCATCGGCCCCCTCGGCTGGCTCGACCCGCGCGGCACGGACCTGGATGCGCGTCTCGCCCTTGCGGAACGCCTGATGAAAGCCGAAGGCCAGCACCCGTTCCGGCATCTGCACGGCGGCCTCGCCAAAGCGGCGAATGGCCGATGGCGGGAGCGCTGCGTCCCAGATCCGGGTTTTGTCCTTGTCCATGTCCTTGTTGGGCGCTGACATGTTCCAGATGCGAAACGCCTTGGTCTTGCCCGTGTCGTAGGCGAACGATTCGCCCGGCCGCCCGTCCGGCTTGGGCAACGGCGTCACGGTGAAGTCGGCGTACTTCTCGCCGACCGCCAGTCGATAGCGATGCACAACCGGCGGCGGCCCCGACACGATGGCCTCGGCGAGCGCTTCATCCGCGATCTGGAGATAGGTTTCGTACTGGAGTGGCGACATCCGCAGGGCGTCGCCATCGTTGCGAAAGCCGTCCTTCGAGCGGCCGTCTTCCGGCAACCGCGAGCCAAACTCGATTGGCAAGCCGAGCAGGTCTTGTAAGGTGCGCTCGTATTCGCGGCGGGTCAGACGGCGGAAATGCGTCGTCTGGTTCTTCGCGAGGGCGGCGCGCCGGCGCTCCTGATCGAGCCAGGCCGTCATCAACTCGCGGTCTTCCTTTTTGAGCGCCGGTTCCGTCGCAGGCGGCATATCGCCGAAATTGAGGCGGTCGAGCACGTCGCGCCAGTGGTCGCCGTCCTTGCCCTTGACGAAATCGGGATTGAGCGTGTCAATCCGCAGCTTCCCCTTCGATTTGGCGGGGCCGTGGCAGGCGTAACAGTGCTTCTCGAAGAACGGGGCCACGCGCGTAAAGGGAATGACCTCGTCGGCGGGCAGCGCCATCGGTTGATCGACCGCGAGCACGGCACCGAGCGCGAACAGTAATCCCGGAAGGAAGCGGCGCAGTGGGCACATGGCAAGGATCTCGCGCGGGGCCGGGGAAGGACCAACGGACACCGGGGTGGCAGGCGGTATGGCTGGCAGGTGAAACCTATTACAGCGCACACGACGGCGAAATGCAATGGAAATTCGGACGGGGATTGAAACCTCCGTGCCAGGCCAAACGATCATGGCACGGTGGGGGGGCTTGGCCGAGGTTCCGAGTCAATTTAGCCAGTGCACCTGGAGAATCGGCGCTGGCATCCCTCCATACTCGGTCGTGTACAAGAAGTCATGGCCGTTGGGCAGGTAGCGGATGCTCTACTGCTGTGGCAGCACCGTCAACGGAATGACCCGGTACACTCTTCGAGAGCCTCGATTCGCGGCGAGAACGTGCCGCGGCTCGGCAGTGCTGGGGGCCGATGCCAGAGTCGCTCCCAGCAGGACTGCAAGAGTCGTCAACGGACTCCTTCGGGCGCGATGCAATGACATGGTGGATGAGGGCCGAGAAACGCGAGTCGCCTGCTCGCTCGCACCTGGGCAGAATCGCCCACCGGCACCGACCGCCGCATGTGGCACGAACGGTCGGCAACGAGTCGCGGTCGCGATCCGGTCACGGGGATGTGCAGGTTACGTCCATGGTTTTGCGCAGGTTCGGCTGGTGCGCTTTCCGTGCGGATGCTGTCGGTTGGCGGCGCGAGCGCGGTTCAAGTTCTTGTGCCCGAGTTTGTCGTCTTGATGAACGGGCTCAAACGCTGATTTCACTGGTTTGGTAAATGCAGATGATTCACTTCCAGATTCGTGAACTTCGGCAAAGGTCGGGTGCCATACTGGGGCGGCTCCTGCCGGCGACGAAATGCAATGGAACTCGGGCGGAGACGGAAGGTGGTGTGCAAGCAAACAGCCTGGAACCGTGGCTGTCGCTCAGCGGACAAACACGATCGATGGCTTCGAGCGCCCAGGCTATCGTTGCGCTGGGCGGCTGGCAACGCGGAGTGCGCTGCAGCTGCGTGCGGAATCCTGGGTCAACACCTTGGTCCGCGAAGAATAGTGAGCGGCCATACCGAGATGGCTTGATACTGCGACTGTGGCATGGTTAGCCGGTCAATTCGACAACCACGGCAAAGGATGTCTGTCGCCTGATCCTGGTCCGTCACGCTTCGGTCGATCAGCCCGCAGCGCGCAACGGCACGAGCCGAATTGCTGTCGGCGTGTCGGACCGGAGCGCACAAGATGGCGGCAAGGTTGAGTGGGAAAATTGGGGTAAAGGGCGCGTGCCGGCTTAATGTGCCGAACAACATGGTGGCTGGATGACCTGAGGATGCGCATCCGGCTATGCGGACTGCTGGGCCTGAACAGCCGTCACTTCCCCTGCCTTCCATCCTTCCCTAGAATGAGGGAAAGACGAGCGGGCTTTCACTTCGCAGCTTATTTTCCTATAGCGACATACTTTCGGCCTGGTAATCTGGCAGGTCCGGCGTGCCCTTTGGAAGAAGTGGGAGTGACGGATGATGAGCCAGGCGGTTTCCGACGGGAGCTAACTCATGTCTGCGACAGCTGAAGCGCCCCCTGGTCCGGAAGTGTGGCAAGCGCAAAACCTGCGGCTGACCGCCTTTTCGCAATCTCCCCAGTTTGCCGTCCCGCAACAGTGGTGGCGCGAAGTGACCAGTTCGGAGCCAGAGCACGTGCTTGAAAAACGGCCGAAGCAGGAGCGCGAAGAGGCGGGACTCTTCCAAGGTGCCGTGTTCGGGCTGGCGTTTGATATCCTGCGGGTGCAGTGGACGGCCGCGCCCCGGCTGGACGCCGAGAACATCGACCTAAACAACCAGCCTGCCACCCTCGGACAGTTCATTGAGCGGAAAGATTGGTTCCACAGGCTGATGGAGGGGTGGCTTCCGCGCTGTCCGCCGATACACCGTCTTGCGTTTGGGGCGAACCTGCTTCTGCCCGTCGAGAATCACGAAGCAGGATACCGGATGCTCGACCGCTACTTGCGGTGGCTGGAGATCGATCCTCAGTCTTCAGAGATCCTTTACCGCGTCAACCGTCGCAGGCCTTCCGGCACGGGTGTGCAGGGACTCA
>JAEUIF010000316.1 GCA_016795185.1 Planctomycetia bacterium
TGCTTGCCGGCCTCGCGCCGCTTCGCTTGCACATCGGCGATGGCGACGCACTTGACGTCCGGGAACGGCAGCATCGCCTTGAGGTCGTAGGTGCAGCGCGGCCCGATGCCGATGACGCCGAGCGTGATCTTCTCGCTCGGCGCGACGTTGCCCGCTTGCCCGAGCACGTGGGCCGGGATGATCGTGGCCGCAGCCGCCGCGGCAGTCTCCCGCATGAAATCGCGGCGTGTGGTCTTCGCAGACTTACTCATGAAGCAGTCCCCCAGAATGGATGGCAGTGCGAGATGTCAGCGTAACAGCATAGCGTCCTGAACCCCAGGCGAGCCACGAATTCCCGCACAAAGCAGCTTGGGAGGCGGGGGCGCTCCGGGCGATTCACTCGTGGGTGGCACGTCCCTCGGTACTCCGAGGGCGTGCGGCACCCTGAAGCGACTTTACTCTACGTCGGGCGGCACGTCGCTCGCACGCCCTCGGAGTACCGAGGGACGTGCCACCCACGGCTTGTTCGGCAACAACTCGGTGGACAATGCCTTACCGCGATCCCAGCCACCGGGCCATCAGCTCCGCCCTGCTGCGGACTTCAAACTTGCGAAAAACGGCCACCACATATTGGTGCGCTGCGCCGCGCGTCAGACCGAGTTGGCGGGCAATCTGCTTTTCGCAGTCGCCAGTCAGCAGGGCGCTGAGTACCTGACGTTCGCGCTCGGTCAGGGTGCTTTTCGCCGTCGTCAAGCCGTGCAGGCGGGCCACGCGGCGGTGAAACCAGCCGAGCCCCTCCACGGCGAGCCGCAGCAACTCCCGTTCGTGCGGCCCAAACGGCCGGTCTCCCTGCGAGCGATCAAACCCGACGTGGATTTCGACCTGCGGGTTGAGCGTGATGGCGGCCTGCACGCGGTCGCTGATGCCAATGGGTCGCAGCAGTTCCTGCACCTGGGGCGAATGGTTCCAGGTCTGGTCGTCCACGACCTCTCCCCGCAGAAAGGCCCGGTTGTGGCCATGCCCCTGGATGGCCGCCTGGGTGTGCGGATCGGCCACGTAATTGCGCGTCTGACGGGACCAGGCCACGGTGAGTTGCTCCGCCACGGGGTCCGGCTCGTTGCTCAGCCGGGCCGCCACCCGCCAGCCCAGCAGTGGATCGCCCGCGGCCGGCGCATCGACGCGCTGGCCGGCCACCCACAGGCCGCACCGGCAGCCCACCAGGCCGCCGAGCCGATCGAGCAGGTGCCGCAGGGCCTGATCCGGGTCGATTGGCGACAACTCGGCCAGCTCACCCGCCAGGTGAAACAGCGCCAGGGCCTCGGCGGTGCGAATCCGTTGCGATTTCATGACGGTGCTTCTCCCCTACTGTTTAGTAGGATTGCGTCGCCACGGGGCTTGAGCAATACTTTTCTCATTATCATTTTGCCGGCCCTACAACGGTGCGGCATTCCTCGACCGAGGGACCAATGATGCTCTCTCAGTGGCTGTCGCGTCGTTGGCCCCGTCCGTCTCGCCCCGCTGCACCGCTCCAGTCTTCACGACGGCGGTCGGTCAAGCTGTCGGTCGAGCAGCTCGAAGACCGATTGGCCCCAGCGGTAGTTTTCAGCGTTCCTGATTTTTTCGATCAAGATACCTGGACGGTCACCGGCGACGGCGACGGTGACGACAAGGCGTTTTTCGGCACGCCCTTTACCCCCTCGTTCCTGGGACTCGCTCCCACCTTCACTTTTGATGGAAATGTGTCGGTTCCCGACAACACGGAGATTCAGGCGGCCACACCGAACGGCGTGGCGATCGTCATTTACGTGACCAAAGACTTGACTCTGGGCCAGAATGTCTTCATCAACTTTGCCGCGACCAACGCCACGCCCGGCCCAGGCGGCGGCCAAGCGGGAAGCGGCGGCGCGGGGGGCGCGGGCGGCCAAGGAAGCATGGGTGGACGCGGCGGCGCAGGAGGCGAGGGGACTCGATCGGATATTGGCGCGCAGAATGGCGGCTTTGGGAATTTGCCACTGGATGGATTCCTGGCTCTGGCTGGCGGTTTGGGATTGAATGGGACCAAGGGTTTCAACCAGGGTTCTAACCCGCATTTCTCACCAGCCCCGATCTTTGATTCCTGGTTGGCTGCTTTGATCGTTTGAACCACCGAAGGCAGCGGGCTGAAGGAGTTGGCCGCCCCCGCGCACCTGCGGAGGTCGGCGGCGCCGCTCGTTGCCGCCCGCGC
>JAEUIF010000326.1 GCA_016795185.1 Planctomycetia bacterium
GGATTTTTCTTGGCCCGGAGGGTCAGCCCGCGCACTTCCGATGCTTCGCGCCCCCGATCCTGCCACTTCGGCATTTACCGCTCACGCACTCCGGCCGGCGACTGTACGATATCCTCCATCGAGGACCTCGCACCGCTTGCATCGGAGTACCGTCATGACGTTTCGCGTGCGTTCCTGCCGTCTGGCCATTCTGGCCCTGCTGGTGTTGCCGGCCTGCGTCGCCGCCGAGCAGCCGGCCGCCCCCAAGGTCGAGTTTCCCTTCCGGGAGAACGACCACCTGGTCATCATGGGCAGTTCCTCGACCGGCATCGGCATCTGGCCAAAAACCATTCAGTTCCTGCTCAGCACGCGCCATCCGGAGTTGAAAGTCCGCAGCACCCGGCACACCGCCGCCACCTTCGCCCAGGGGCTGGACAAGGTCGATCAGTGGCTGCTGGATTCCAAGCCGACCATCGTCATCTTTAACTTCGGCGGCAACGACGCCAACGGCGGCGAGAAGGGACTGCCGGGCTTCAAGGCCAACATTGACAAGATGGTCGCCAAGGTGAAGGATGCGGGCGCGCGGCCCATTTTGATGACGCACCAGTCGGGCGACGTCCGCAAGGCCGGCAAGGAGGCGCTGGCCCGCCGCAAGCTCTATGCCGAGGAACTGATCGCTCACGCCCGCGAGAAGAGCTATCCGGTCATCGATACGCACCATCCGCTAGAAGACCTGCAAGCAGCCGGGCAAAAGGACGATGAAGCGTACACCATTCTCAAGGACAGCATTCATCTGACGGACGCCGCCTACATCGCCTGGGGCTACTACCTCTACGAACGCTGCCACCCGCCGGCGCGGGAAAGCACCGCGACGTTGACGGCCAAGGGCGAAGTCACCGCCAGCACGCGCTGCAAGATCAGCGACGTGAAAACGGACGCGGACGGCCTGTCGTTCACCCGCGCCGACGAGGTGCTGCCGATCCTGCCGCCCATCGCCCTGCCGCCGCGTCGTCAGGTGCCGCTGGAGAAGCTCTCACCGTACCTGCTGAAAGTGACTGGCCTGCCCGCCGGCCACTACGAGATTCGCGTGGAAGGCAAGCCGGTGGGCACCGTGGAGGCGAAGGCACTGGCGGAGGGCGTCAACCTGAACAGCGTGCTGCTCGACAGCAAGCACCCCGCGCCGTGGGAAGCCCTGGCGAAAGACCTCTGGGCGGGCAAGCAGGTCGAGCAGGTCGGCAAGACGATGTGGAAGTTCGAGGTGCGGCGGTCGGGGAAGGAATGAGTCGGCGCCATAACCCGCGAAGCCGCCAGCGGATGCGGCTTCGCGGGCGACTTCGCGGGTTGGGTGGTCCGTACACTGGGCGCGGCGTGTACGGTTGGACCACCGCCGGATTAGCGCGGTTTCTTTGTTGCAAGCCGACGGGCGGGATGCCACAATGAAGGCTCGCAGCACGGCCAAACTGTGCAAGGAAAGTCGGGCATTGCCCCCTCCCGTCGCATCCTTCCGATGCGTGGGCGCGAACAGGTTCAGGTGCAATCCAGGCCAGGTGCTTCCATGCCGATCCCCATTGAATGTCCGCTATGCGGCCACAAGGGCGCTGTGCCCGATAAGTTCGACGGCAAGCAGGTCAAGTGCCCTGAGTGCTGCAACCTGTTCTTCGCCAGCCCGACCGGCGAGGCGGTGCCCACCAGCTCCAAGACCGGCGGCAGCCAGGCCGGCAACATGAAGATCGGCAGCACCAGCAACCAGGTGCGCCGGCCCGCCAGTCCGACCATGCCGGGCACGCAGAAGCTGCCCACGGGCGGCAGCCAGTTCGGCAACATGAAGATCAGTGTGCCGGGCGGCAGCCACCAGGGCAATGCCAAGAAGCCTGGCAGCCATGCGGGCAACCAGAAGAGCCCGGCCGCCGGCAGCCACGCGGGCACCGCTAAGGCCCCAGTCAAGCCCGGCGGCAGTCAGCAAGGCGTGACGAAAAAGCCCGGCAGCGCCGCCGGCACGCAGAAGAAACCGCCGGTGAAGCCCGCCGCCGGTGCCCGTGACCCCTGGTCGAATCTCGACTACGCGGACGGCCAGGCCGATGATGCCTCGGTCGGCAAGAATTACCGCAAGCGCCGTCAGCGTCGAATGCTCACGAACCTGTTCGTCCTGTTTTTCCTGTTCGGTTTCCTGGGCCTCATTGGTCTGGGCGGCGCGTTCACCTACAGCCACATCCAGGGCGGCGGCAACATTCAGGACCTGTTCGCCAAGCTGGCGCCGAAGAAAGCCACCGAGGACAAGACCGGCACCGAAACCAAGCCCGACGACGATCCGCCGTTTCCCAAGGACACCAAGCCGGCCACGCCGGAAGGGCCGCTGCTGTTCGACCCCAGCAAGGGGCCGGCGCGCATCGGCGACGTGGCCGTTCACCTGGTGGGCGTCAACTACGCCGTGCCAGCGGGCAAGGACATCGAGGCCAAGGACAAGCTGCTGCTCGTCGCGCTGAAAGTCGAGAACACGGGCACCAAGCCGGTCGATTTTCAGGGCTGGGGCTGCGTGGAGCTGATTAACGAGAAACATCCGCCGGTCGCGATGGTGGACGACCAGAGCTTCAAGCGCGTCACGTTCGGAGCGGGCAAGCTGGTCAACGGCCAGATTCTCGCCGCGACCATCGATCCGGGCCAAACGATCAGCGATGTCGTCGTCTTTGAACCGCCGCCTGGCGGCATCCCCTTCCTGAAAGTCGAACTGTCGTCCGAGAATTTTGGCGGCAAGGAAGGCGACAAGTTCGTGCTGTTGATTTCCAGCACCGTGCTGACCAAGGGTGGTCTGCCCAAGCCCGATCCGAAGATCGATCCCAAGGGCGACCCGAAGCCCGTTGAACTCAAGGAACTGGCGGTCGTCGCGCAGTACCGCGCGCTGCTGAAGAATCCCAAGCAGGCGGTGCCGGTCAAGAAGGAAGCCATCGCGGTGCTGACCGAACTGGGGCCGGTCGCCAGCACGGCGATCCCGGACCTGGTGCCCGTACTGCAAAAGGACACCGATGAAACCATCCGCCTGGCAGCCGCCGAATGCCTGAGCAAGTTTGGGCCGCGCGCCAAGGACGCCATCCCCGCGCTGATCGAGCGCGTGCAAAAGGACGATTTCTGGAAGGTCCGTGCCGAATGCGCCAGCACCCTGGCCAAGATTGGCCCGGACGCCAAGGATTCGCTGGTGGCGCTCAACGAACAGGCCGGCAAGGAAAAGGACGAAATGGCGCTGAAGGCCATCCAGGACGCGATCAAGCGCCTGGGCGGCAACTGACCATCGCGTTTAGCCGCGCGCCAAAGGCGAGCGCTCCAGACAGAGCGCTCGCCTTTGGCTTGCGGCTAAACGTTGGGTGCGCCCACTCACCCACTCATGGTTTTCTCATTTTTCACTTGCAGTTTGCGAATTAGTCGCCATCATAAAAACAACGGTGTCCGGCAGGACCGCTGTAACAAGCTGTTTGGGGCTACCGTAACGGCAGCCAATGCCGCCATCCCACACTACCTGCCTCGCGAATCCTTCCTACCGAACAGTTAAGTGCGTTGACGCCTGTCCTCCGGGCGTCGCACCTTAATTTCTTCGAGGCGCGAGTGCGATGGTCTCTCCACACGCCAAAACCACCTCCGGTTTCGTCTTTGTTCTGCTGGTCGCTGGCGGCATTGCGCCCAGTATTTCCGCCGCCGATGCGCCTGCTAAACCGCAAGCGGTGACTGGGGCGCCAGCGGTGACTGGGGCGCCAGCGGTGGCCGTGGTCGAACTCCAGGTCGAACCGGCGGCGCTGATCCTGAACGGCCCGCGCGACGCCCGGCGCTTCGTGGTGCGCGGCAAGACCGCCGATGGCTCCTGGATCGACCTGACCCGCAGCGCCGAGGTGAAGGTCGAAGGCGACAGCGCCCGGTTGGCTGCCGGCTTCGTCGAGCCGGTCAAGGACGGCCAGGCGACGGTGGCCATCAGCGCGGGCGGCAAGACGGCGGCGCTGCCGGTCAAGGTGCAGAACCAGGCTAACTTGCCGCCGGTCAGCTTCGTGCGCGACGTCATGCCGATCCTGGCCAAGACTGGCTGCAATTCCGGCACCTGCCACGGCGGGCAAAAGGGCCGCAATGGTTTCAAGCTGTCGCTGCGCGGCTACGACCCCGAGTTCGACCACGAGCAGATTGTCGAAGACATCGCCGGCCGGCGCGTGGACCGCAAGGAGCCTGCGAATAGTCTGGTGCTGCTCAAGCCGACCCAGGGCGTGCCGCATGAAGGCAAGTTCCTGTTCGACGAGAAGTCCCCGTATTATCGACTGCTACACCAGTGGATCGCCGAGGGCTGCAAGTCCGATGCGGCGACCATGCAGCGCGTCGAACGCATCGAATCCTTCCCGCAAGCCCCGGTGCTATCGGACATCGGGCAGGAACAGCAACTGGTCGTCATCGCCCACTATGCCGACGGCAGCAGCCGCGACGTGACCCGCGACGCCGTCTTCGCCAGCAGCAACGACAACGTCGTCACGGTGACGGGCGACGGTTTGGCGAAAGCCGTCCGCAAGGGCGAATCCGCGGTGCTGATCCGTTACGAAGGCCAGTTCGCCGTCAATCAGGTCTCGGTGCTGACGCCGAACCCCGGCTTCGTCTGGAACAACCCACCCGCGTTCAACTACATCGACGAAGCCGTCCAACGCAAGCTGCAAAAGATCAAGGTGACGCCCTCGGAACTGTGTTCCGACTCGGAGTTCATCCGCCGCGTCTATCTCGACCTGCTCGGCGTGCCGCCGACGCCCGAAGAGGTGCGGGCGTTTCTGGCGGACCAGCGCGAGACGCAGGCTAAGCGCAAGGAAGTGATCGACCGGCTGCTGGAACGGCCTGAATACGTCGATTTCTGGACGCTGCGGCTGGCCGATCTACTGCAAGTCAATCGCAAGTACCTCGGCGAGAAGGGCGTCTGGAACTTTCGCGAATGGATTCACCAGCAAGTGAAGGCTGATCGCCCGTGGAGCGAGACCGCCTTCGACCTGCTCACCGGCGTCGGCGCGACCGCGCAGGCCCCCGAAAGCGCCTTCTGGCGCATCGCCCGCGAACCAGGCCAGGCCGTGGAGAACGCTACCCACCTGTTCCTGGGCATCCGCTTCAACTGCAACAAGTGCCACGACCACCCGTTCGAGCGCTGGACGCAGGGCAACTACTACGAGCTGGCTGCCTACTTCGGGCAGGTGGGCATCAAGAAGGGCGTCATCGCGGATGAGGAAGTCGTCTATGAGCGGCGCGACGGCGGGGAGGTCAACCACCCGAAGACCAACCTGACGATGAAGCCACAGTTTCCCTACGCTCATGCCGGCTTCGACCCAAAGAACGCGTCCGCGAAGACCCGCCGCGAAGCGCTGGCGAAGTGGATGACCGCGCCGGAGAACCCGTATTTCGCGAAGTCGATGGCCAACCGGCTCTGGGCGTACCTGATCGGCCGGGGCATCATCGACCCGGTGGACGACATCCGCGCCGGCAACCCCGCCAGCAACCCGGAACTGCTGGACGCTCTGACGGCGGACTTCACCAAGCATCAGTTTCGCATCAAGCACCTGCTCCGCGCCATCGCCAACTCGCGGACGTACCAGCTGAGCATCGTGCCCAACACCAGCAACGCGGACGACATGGAGAACTTTGCCCGCGCCCGGCCGCGCCGCCTGACCGCCGAGCAACTGCTCGACTCGGTGCGGGTGGCGACCGGCACGCAGAACCGCTTCCCCGGTTTCCCGGTGGGCACGCGGGCCTCGCAGCTGCCCGACCCGACGGCCGGCAAGACCGGCTTCCTGGAGCAGTTCGGGCGGCCAATCCGCGAATCGCCGTGCGAATGCGAACGCCGCAACGAGATGAGCCTGGAACAAGCGATGGCGCTGGTGAACGGCAACACCGTTTCCGGCGCGGTCGCCGACGGCGGCGGCCGGGTCGCGAAGTTGCTCCAGGCCAAGCCCGACGACCGGAAGCTGGTCGAGGAACTCTACCTGGCAGCGCTGTGCCGGCTGCCCACGGACGAGGAGTCCGCGAAGTTCGCGGGCCTGCTGTCCACCGCGAAGAACAAGCAGGAAGCGGCCCAGGACGTCCTCTGGGCGCTGCTGAATACCTCGGCTTTCTTGTTCAATCGCTGAGGTATAATGCAGCCAGTCCGTGGAGGAATCCGCATGATTCAACAGCGACGCGCTACGGTGGAAGACCTTTACGATGTCGAAGGGCCTGCCGAACTGGTGGGAGGAAGGATCGTCCACGACATGGTAGGAGAACGCCCCGCCGAGGTGGCCAGCAACATCTTTATTAGCCTGCACGCTCAGTGCAAAAAAACGGGGCGAGGCAAGGCATTCCCCGACGGACTAGGCTACGTTGCGCGTGTGGATGCGACGGATCGCGAATCGTTCTGTCCCGATGTTTCCTGCCACACGAAGCCGCCCGCAGCCAATCCGATGCGCTTCGTGATTGGGGCGCCGGATTTTGCCGGCGAGGTGCGCAGCGAGAACGACTACGGCGGCACGGCGGTCGAAGCCAGGCTGGCCCAGAAGCGCGAAGACTACTTCGCCGCCGGCACCCAAGTGGTCTGGGATGTAGATCCGGAGAACGAAGAGATCGCGGTCTACCGCGCGTCCGATCCGACCAACCCCACGATCTATCGGCGCGGCGATGTCGCCGAGGCGGAGCCGGCCGTGCCCGGTTGGCGGATGCCGGTGGATGAGGTGTTTGCCTGACCGAAACCACAGTTTAGCCGAATCACCCGTTTTAGCCGCGAGCCAAAGGCGATCGCTCGCCTTTGGCTCGCGGCTAAACCCTCACCGATGGGAGTCAGACCATGTTCAACATCCCGCAACGCGCGTCCCGCCTGTGCGACGGCAGCCTGACGCGCCGCGAATGGCTGCAAATCGGCGGCTGCGGCTTGCTCGGGC
>JAEUIF010000367.1 GCA_016795185.1 Planctomycetia bacterium
CGCTTGCCGCCGCCCTCGCCGGACCTCTTCAAGAAGGCCAAGGCGCCGCCGCCTCCCGACCTTGGCATGTTCGATCCCGGCGCGCAGCTGGGAGGAGGCCGGCCATGAACCCGCGCGAACGCACTCTGGCCATCGCCCTGCTGGGCGTCGTCGTCGTGCTCGGCGGCGGATTCCTGCTGCTGAAAATGCTCATCGAGCCGATCCGCGACAAGGACGGTGGCATCACGCTGATGCGCCAGGAGATTGAAAAGAAGCGCGATGAGATCCGAAAAATTCAGGCCGAGAAGGCCAAGCTCGAACGCTGGAAGCAAATGAGCCTGCCGGCCGACGTGGACCTGGCCCAGCGCGAATACGAAAAGTACCTGAGCGACCTGGTGCGCCAGAGCAAGTTCGCCGCTGGCGTGTCGCGCGTCATTCCGCCGCAGCAGATCGACACCCGCAGCGGCCTGGTGCCGGGCAAGAAGGAGCCAGTCTACATCAAGTTGACCTACACGGTGGAGACGCACGGCGACCTGCTGAGCCTGTCGTCGTTCCTCGAACGCTTTTACCGCACCGGCCTGCTGCACCAGATCAAGAACATCGCGCTGCAACGGCCGCTGACCGGCGGCACCGGCCAGCGCGCCGACGGACTGGACATCAAGCTCGTCGTCGAAGCGCTGGTGCTGCAAGGGGCCGACCCGCGCGCCTACCTAGCCCCGGTCGACCAGCGTTTGCTGGTCATGGACGCTCTGAACGGCATGCGCCGCGGCCCCGTGGGACTTTCCCTGGTGCCGGCGGTTGCCGGCCCCGGCGGCCCCCTAGGGGGCCGTAAGCTCGCCGAGACTTCCCGACAATACGCCTCCATCGCCGGCAAGAACATCTTCTATGGTCCACCACCGCCCCCGGTGGTGGTGGAGAAAGCCCCGCCGCCCCCGACCGACAAGACCGACGTCACGCAGTACGTCGTCGTCACCGACATTACTCACGAAGCCAACAAGGTCGAGGCGTTTTACCTGAACCACTATAGCGGCGGTCCCAAGACCCGCATGCGCGCTTCGCCTGGCTTCGACACGTTCCGCATCCGCGACGCCCAGGGCGAAACGGTGGTGCAGGGCAAAGTCCTCCGCCTCGCCGACCGCGACGTGATTTTCCTGGCCAACGGCAAGCACTACGCCTGGCACGTCGGGCAGACGCTCAAGGAATGTCTGGCGAAGCCGCTCAAGGACGAGGAACTGAAGGAACTGGGCATCAAGCCGGTGAGCAAGTCGCCCGAACCGCCCGACAAGAAACCGGAGCCGGAACCCAAATCACCGGACCCGGCGAACAAGAAGCCGGAGCCGGCGGATACGCCCGACGAAGAAGAGTAGTTCCTTTCGCAACCGTGCCAAACCGCAAGCGAGGTCTCGTTCGCTTGCGGTTTAGCACGGTGGACATGGTGGGCAATCTCTAAAAAATAGCGAACCGCAGCCTGTCGGCGCGGCGGGCAAACTGCTGTAGAATTATTTGGGCGAGGTGTATATCAGGGCGGCGCTATCCCCAGCTTAATTCGGCTTAATAGTCGCTTCGCGGCAAAAGGTGTTTCCATGCCGGCGAGTTGCGTCAGTCACCTGCGACGGTTGTTCGTGCTCGGCGCGGTCCTGCTCTGGGGCGGTACCGCCGTCTTGCAGGCCGATCCGGACAACGTGAAGAAACCGGAGGAAGCTCCGCCGCCCGGTAAGAGCGAGCCTGCGCCCAAGCCCGCCGAAAAGCTGATCGCCTTCGAGTTCCGCGACAAGCCGTGGCGCGACGTGATGGAATGGTTCAGCGACCATTCGGGACTGCCATTCATCAGCAACGTCAAGCCGACCGGCACGTTCACCTTCATTCCGCCCAAGACCGGCGCGCGCCAGTTCACGCTGCCGCAAATCATCGATATCCTGAACGAGGCGCTGCTCAGCCAGAAGTACGTGCTGATCCGCCGCAACGCCTCCTTCACCTTGGTGCCGGCGGACGAGAAGATCGACCCGTCGATCCTGCCGCGCGTCAACGCCGAGGAACTGGGCGGCCGGGGCAACACCGAGTTGGTGTCCATCGTCCTGCCGCTCAACACCCTGGTAGCCGAGGACCTCGCCCCCGAAGTGAAGAAGATGCTCGGGCCGTTCGGCGAAGTCGTCGCCATGGCCCGCGCCAATCAACTCGTCCTGCAAGATACCGCCGGCAACCTGAAGCGCGTCGTCAAGACCATCAAGGACATCGAGGACAACGAGAAGGGCCAGGCAGAGAGTTTTTCGCATACCTGCAAGTACATCAAGGCCCGCGACGGCGAGCGCGTGCTGCGCGAGATGCTCGGCGATCCGCGCGAACTGAGCCGCGCCCAGCAGTCGAGCGGCCGGGACCGCGAATCGTCGTCGTCCTCGCCCTTCGGCGGCTTCAATCCCTTCGGAGGTTTCGGAGGGTTTGGCGGCGGCAGCCCGTTCTCGCGGGGCGGCGACCGCGGCAGCAGCGACCGCGGCAGCGATCGGGGGAGCAGTGATCGGGGCAGCAGCAGTTCGCTGAACCCCAAGGTGCGGATGCACTACATCAGCTGCGACGAGCGGACCAACACCATCCTGGTCAGCGGCCCGGCCGACAAGATCGCGCTGGCCCGCGATATCATGAAGAAGCTCGACATTCAGCAACCCGGCCAGCTGCCGGTGCTGCAAGGCCCGCCGATCCTGAAGACCTACACCGTCGCGCCGGGCACCGCCGACGTACTGGCCCGGACCTTGCAGGACATCTACAAGGCTTCCAACACGATTCGCATTTCGGCGGCCGGCGGCGGCACCATCATGGTCTGGGCCGGTCCCGACGACCAGATCGAGATTGCCCGGCACATCATCGGCCAGAAGGAGCAGGCGACGGCCGAGATGATCGCCCTGAACAGCCTCGATGCCGCCCAGGTGTCCGCGACGCTCAGGGGCATGTACGGCGACGCCAAGGCCGGCGGCCCGTACCTCGAAGCCGACACCAATCGCAACGCGATCTTCGTCAAGGGCAGCGCCGAGCAGGTCGAGGAAGTCAAACGCATCATCAAGACGCTGGGCGAGGGCGGCGGGCCGCCGTCCACCATGCGGGTCATCACCATCAATCAGGGCAGCGCCGCCACGCTGGCCGAGGCGCTCGAGCGCCTGCTGCCCCAGATGCGCAAGAACCCGGTCCAGGTCATCATTCCAGGTCAGGAGCCGAAGGAGAAGCCGAAAGAAAAGCCCAAGGATGGCGATTCGCGCCTACCTGGCGCGGAGAACCAGCTCCAGGGCGAGTTTGTCGTCAAGGCGGATGAGAACAAGCAACTGGTCGATCCGCGGAAGGGCGCGCAGGCCGCCAAGCCCGGCCGCGACGACGCTCCCGTGAAGATCACTGCCTTCGGCAACAAGCTGATCATCACCAGCGACGATCCGGCGGCACTGGCGCTGGCGAACGAACTCATCAAGCTGCTGACCACCACGCCGGCCGGCGAGGGCGACTTCGAGGTCATCAAGCTGAAGAACGCCAACGCGGTGGAAGCGGCCAAGATCCTGGATGAAGCCTTCAACGGCGTCAAGCAGCAGCAACCGCGCTCGCAGAACGGCGGCGACCAGAACCCGTTCGCCGCGCTGAGCGGCCTGGGCGGCGGTGGTGGCGATCGCGGCGGTTCGTTCTTCAGCCGTTTCGGCGGCAGCCAGGCCCAGCCGCCGTCCGCACCCTCGGCCAACCGCATCCGCGTGGTGGCCGACCCGGCGACCAACTCGCTGCTGGTCCGCGCCAGCCCGCTCGACATGCTGACCATCCGCCGCCTGCTCGAAAAAGCCATCGACAGCGACGAAACCGAGTCGCGGGCCGTGCTCCGGACCTGGATCATCGGGCCGCTGAAGCACGCCAACGCCACCGAGATCGCCGTCGTGGTGCGCGACGTTTACCGCGAAAGCATGAACAACACGCAAACCACCGTCGGCTCGTTCGGCGGCATCGGCGGGTTTGGCGTCTTCGGCAGCCGGGGGCGGCCGGGGACCAACACCGACATCAACGGCAACCCGCGCGGCGTCAGCCTCTCGGTCGGCGTGGACGACCGCTCCAACAGCCTGGTGGTCAACTGCACCGAGAGCCTGTACGAGGAAGTCAGGAAGCTCGTCGATCAGCTGGAGGTGGCGGCCAAGGATTCGTCGCGCACCGTGCGCGTCGTGTCCATCAAGGGCGTTGATCCGCTGCTGGTGCAGGAAGCCATCAACGCCATTCAGGGTAAATCGACGCCGACCAGTACCTCGGGCGGACTCGGCTCATCGTCCAGCCGCTTCGGCAGCCGGGGCGGCGACCGCGGCACCGGCAGCTTCGTGCCCTTCGGCACGGGCGGGATGATTCCCGGCCAGGGCACGACGCAGCCCTTCGGCGGCTTCCAGCCTGGTGGCACTCCATCGGGCGGCTTCCAGCCCGGAGGGTTTCAACCGGGCGGAGGCGGCGGGCGCGGCAGCGGCCCACCCGGAAGTGGCCGACGCTCCAACCGGGCCGACGAGCGAGGACCAGATTTTTTTGAGCAGCGGGTCATGGACGACCCTCAGCCGACTGCCCTCTTCGATCCGCAACACGATGCCAGTCAGACGGCTCCGGCCGGTCCCGCGTGGACCGAAGAATCCGACGCCGACGAGCAGGAACAGCAACCTGCACCCATCAAGGAACAGCCCACGCCGGACAAGTCCGCGCCCGATAACCCGGCGGCAGCCGGGGAGAAGCTGCCTGCCGACGGCACGGTGCGCGGTCCGCGCTCGCCGGTGACGGCGGAGGCGCTGGAACAACTCGGCGTGATCGTCATCAGCGGCAACAATCCGACGGATGTCGAGGAAATCGTCAAGATCATCGAGTACATCCAGCGGCTGGGCGCCGGCGCGGAAGCCCAGATTCAGCTGGTGCCGCTCGACCATGCCGACGCGACGAGCGTGTCGAACACGCTGGCACAGATGTTCCAGCAGATCATCGTCGGCGCGACCGGCAACGTGCGCGCACCGGTCGGCCAGGGCCAGCAGGCCGGGCTGCTGGGCGGCCAGGGCAACCAGCAAGCGGCTTCCGTGGTGCTGCTGCCCCTGGCGCGGCTCAATGCTATTCTCATTGCCGCGCCACGCGCCCGGCTGGAAGACATCACCAAGGAGATCCAGCGCCTCGACCGGCCGAACGCGCCGCAGGGCGGCATGACGGCTTTCGCCTTGAAGAAGGCCAACGCCTCGCGCGTCGCGACGCTGCTGCAACAGTTTTACGCCCAGCGCTATCCCAACGAGTCCGCCGCGCAGCACCAGATTCGCATCACCTTCGAGGAAAGCACCAACACGGTCTTCGTGCAGGCAGCCCCGGCCGACCTGGCCGAGATTCGCAACCTGATCGAGCGCATCGACAGCACCGTGTCCAGCGCCGTCAACGACCTGCGCATCATTCCGCTGCGCAACGCCCTGTCGGACGACCTGGCCAATTTGCTGCTCCAGGCCATTTCACAAGGTTTCTCCACGCCTAGTGCGTCGGGCTTCCAGGGCGGGATTCCCGGCGCGGGCGGTGGACTGGGCGGTCTGGGCGGTGGACTGGGCGGACTCGGCGCGGGCCGCATTCCCGGCGCGGCAGGCGGCATTGGCCAGCCGCAACCCGGCGGGGCGCTGCCCGGCGCGATCGGCGGCGGTGGACTGGGAGGCCAGCAGGGCACCGGCCTGAAGGGCACCTCGCTGCGCTTCTTCAGCACGATTCCGGGGGCGAAGGGCGCGGTCGAATCGGGCTGGCTCGAAGACATTCACATCACGTCCGATCCGCGCACCAACAGCTTGGTCATTGCGGCGCCCGCCAAGACGATGGACCTGTTGCTGTCGCTGATTCGCGAACTGGACGTGCCGCCGGCCGCACGGGCGGAGATCAAGATTTTCACCTTGCGCAAAGCCGACGCTTCCGCGATGGCCACCCTGCTTCAGCAGCTGTACCTGGGGACCAGTGGCGGTGGTCTGGGCGGCGGTCTAGGCGCGGTGCCTGGCGCGATTCCTGGGCAGCCCGGCGCAATCGGCCAGCCGGGCGGGGCGGCAGGGGGATTCCAGGGAGCGACCGGAATACCCCGGGCGCTGATGACGCTCGGCGGCGCGCCGGCCGAGGGCGTGCCGTTGATCGACCTGAAACTGAGCGTCGATTCGCGCACCAACAGCCTGATTATCGCCGGCAGCCGCAACGACCTCGAAGTCATCGAGGCCATCATCAGCCGGCTCGAAGACGCCGATGTGGAAACCCGGCACCATCAGGTCTACAAGCTCAAGAACGCGCAGGCCGCCGACGTGGCTACCGCGCTGCAAAACTTCCTGACGCGCTCGCTGCAAGTGCTGGCCACCGGCCAGCAGTTGACCGCCTTCCAGGAAGTCGAGCGCGATGTGGTCATCGTCCCGGAGCCGGTCACCAACTCGCTGCTCATCAGCGCCACGCCACGTTGGTACGCGGACCTGGTGCGCATCATCCAGGACCTGGACGCGCAGCCGCCCCAGGTCGTCATCCAGGTGATGATCGCCGAGGTAAACCTGAACGACAGCGAGGAGTTCGGCGCGGAAGTGGGCCTGCAAAGCCCGATCCTGTTCAGCCGCAGCGTGGTGCCAGCGCCCAACGGCTTCGGCAATGGCAGCGTCAACTATGCCGTGGATGCCAACGGCCTGGGTCTGGTGCCGGCGGGCGTGACCGTCAACAACAGCCTCAACCCCGCCGCGCTGCCCGGTTACAACTTCAACAGCACCGGGCCGCTGGGCAATAACCCAATCGTCGGGCCGGCCATCGTCGGCTTCCAGGGGTTGCAGAACCTGGGCGTCAACCGTTTCTCGTCGCGCAACCAGAACGTCGGCGGCTTCGTCTTCTCGGCCGCGAGCGATACCTTTACGCTGCTGATCCGCGCCCTGAAGACGCAGCAGCGGCTCGACATCCTCAGCCGGCCGCAAATCACCACGCTCGACAACCAGGCGGCCAGCATCCTGATCGGCCAGAGTTTCCCCTACTCGACGGGCACCAACGTGACGGGCACCGGCATCGTCACCAACAACGTCAGCTATCGCAACATCGGCGTGCAACTCGACGTGACGCCGCGCATCACGCCGGACGGCCGGGTGATCATGCGGGTGACGCCGCAAATTTCCTCGGCGGTGGCCGGCACCGTGCCGCTGGGCAACGGCGTCCTCGCCCAGATTTTCAACGTGCAGACGGTCGATACGACCGTGGTTGCCCAGGATGGTGAGACGGTGGCCATCGGCGGGTTGATCTCGAAAATCGACGACGACCGCTACAACAAGATTCCCTGGCTCGGCGACCTGCCGAAAGTGGGCTGGCTATTCCGCTTCCACGACCGAGGCACGCAGCGGCGCGAACTGCTGGTCATCATGACGCCGCACATTATCCGTTGCCCGGCCGACGCCGACCGCGTCCTGGCGGAAGAATCGCGGCGCATCGACTGGATCGTGGGCGACATCGTCAAAATGCACGGCACCACGGGGCTGGAGCCGATCCTGGGACCGCCGCCGCCCGGCGCGCCCGACACGCCCAACCGGCTGTGGTTCTCCAAGGAGCCGACCGCGTTGCCGCCGACGCTGCCGAATCCGTCGGATGAGATGTTGCCGCCGCCGACGCAATTGCCGCCGCCCACGCAGTTGCCGCCGGGCCAGGATGTGCCGGCAGCGCCCGGCAGCCTGACACCTGCCGCCTATCGGCCGCCCACACCTGCGTCGACGGAACCACGGCCGACGCCGGTGCCGGCCGTACCGAAGCGTCGCTCGCGCG
>JAEUIF010000681.1 GCA_016795185.1 Planctomycetia bacterium
CCACGTGCAGCAGCGCGAAGGTCAGCATGCCAAAAGCAACCAACGGCAGCGCCAGTTTGCGAATCACTTGCCACCTCTCGCTTCCGGGCGATGCTGTTCGACTTGCTCAATACGGCCGTCGCTCATGCGCACGATGCGGTCGCCGAAGTGGTAAACCCGGCTGTCGTGCGTGACGACGATCACCGCGCGGTCCGGCTGTACCGCGACCCCGCGAATCAGTTCCATCACGTTCTGGCCCATCTGGGCGTCGAGCGCTGCCGTCGGCTCGTCGCAGACCAGCAGGCGCGGGCGATGAATCAACGCGCGAGCAATCGCCACCCGCTGCTGCTGTCCGCCCGACAGTTCGGACGGCAGGGCGTTAGCCCGCTCCTTCAGCCCGACCTGATGCAGCAATGCGTGCGCTTCCGCCACGGCGGCGCGCCGGGGTTGTCCCGCAATCAGCAGCGGCACCGCCACGTTCTCCGCCGCCGTCAGCGCGGGCAGCAGGTTGTACTGCTGGAAGACGAAACCGATGTTCCTGCGCCGGAAGTCCACCTTCTGGCCGTTGCTCAACCGGGTCAGGTTGGTGCCGAGCACTTCGACCTCGCCCGCCGACGTATCGAGCAAGCCGGCGACGATGGAAATCAGCGTGGTCTTGCCGCAGCCGGACGGGCCGACCAGCAAGGTCATCTCGCCCGGCGGCAGCGCGAGATCGACGCCCCGCAGCGCCTGCACCCGGGCGTCGCCCGTGCCGAATTCCTTGGTCACCCGACGACAGGCGACGGCCAGCGTCGCGGTCGGCGTCGGTCGCTCGGCGGTGATGGCGGTCATGAAATTCTCCGTTTGTCGTAGGTCAGGCTTTCCAACCTGACAGAAGCCGCCTCAACCGAAGCCCGTCAGGTGGGCTGGGTGCCGCCCATCACCGGCGCTTCTGTCAGGCTGGAAAGCCTGACCTACCAGGCTTGTACGTCGGGCTTTCTAGCCCGACTCTGGCTTCAGAAATCCCATCCCGTCCGTCAAACCGGGAGCCGCGAGTCACGGGCGCGGGCGTGTCGGGCTAGAAAGCCCGACGTACAATGGGCGTGCATCAACCTCGGAACACCACCGCTGGCTCCAGCACCAGCACGCGGCGAATGCTCAGCAAGCTGGCGAGTACCACGATCAGCAGCACCGCACCGCCCACGCCGGCGAGCACCTGCCAGTGAATGTGCAGGCCCGCCAGGTGCGTGACGTGGCTGGTGGACTCGAAGAACGTCGCCGCCAGCCCGACGCCGATGCCGTAGCCGACGCCGCCCACCACCAGCGCTTGCAGCAGGATCATGCCGACGATTCTGCGATTGCTCAGCCCCATCGCCTTGAGCGCGCCGAACTGTTTCAGGTTCTCGATGGTGAACAGGTAAAACGTCTGGCCGGCGATGGCCACGCCGATGATAAAGCCGAGCGTGATGGTGATGCCAAAATTCACCGGAATGCCCGTGGAGCCCAGGAAGTAGCCGATGGTCTTCCAGACGAACTGCGAACCCGTGAGGGCCATCAGATCGGTTTTCGCCTCGATGCGCTGGCAGACTTCTTCGGGCGGCACGCCGGGCTTG
>JAEUIF010000392.1 GCA_016795185.1 Planctomycetia bacterium
ATTTTGCACTACGAACGCTGGCGGCCCGACCACAGCAGTGCCTCGGCCAGCTCCAGGGCATCGACGGGCCAGAACTCGCACGGTTGCGGATGAGCGGTGCCGCTCTCCGGCAGCGTGCGGCAGGAGAGCACCGCATGCAGCCATTGCGCCGGCAACGCCTGCCGACCGTGGGCCGCGCCGAGCAGCGCGCCGGCAATGGCCCCGTTGGTATCGGTATCGCCGCCACGCATCACGGTATCGACGACGCCCTCTTCGAGATTGCCGGCGTGCAGGAGTTGATAGAAGGCGTTTTGCAGGGCAATCAGCACCCAGCCCATGCGGTCGCTGAAATCGGGCGGCGGTCCCAGCCTGGCGGACTCCAGCGCCTGGCGAATGCTCGGCTGCACCGGCGAGCGCTCGGCTTCGCGCAGCGCTGCCCGGTAGCAGTCCTCGCGCGTGCAACCGGTTTCGATCACCGTGGCAATGGCCGCCACGAAGACCGCACAGGCATCCTGACAGACCGGGTGCGGATGCGTCAGCCGGCTGTCCTGTCTTGCCCACTCAGCCGCTTGATCCGCTCGCCCCGCGCCGAAGACGCCGAGCGGACTGATGCGCATCAGCGAGCCGTTGGCCTGGCTGGTTTGACTGGCGTTCTGCTCGACGAGGCGCAGCTTTTCCGTGCTGCCGCCCGCACGGCCCGCCGGTCCCAGGGCCTGCGAGATCGTGCTGCCCCGGTCCCAGGCGCGAGGCCACCAGTGCAGGTAGGCGTCGAGCACTGTGCCAGGATCGTAGCGGCCGTGATGCACCAACGTTCGCGCCAGCATCAATGCCAACTCGGAATCGTCAGTCGGCTGGCCGGCGAGATTGCGCCAGGTGCCGCCGTCGGCCAGCAAGCGGACACCGTGGGGATAGCTCTCCGCAATCGCACCTTTCGATTTGAACTCCACCAGGCCGCCGAGGGCATCGCCCGCGAACTGACCGAGCAGACAGCCCTGAGCACGAGCGAGTTGCCCCGCGTTCGCGATGGCCCGGCCCGGTTGTGGTTCGACGAGCCGATAAGGCGGCTGCGGTTGTGGGGTCGGCGTGAAGACTCTTTCCCAGTTCCGCTGAGTCAGTTCCCGCACTGCGGCAGGTGCGCCGCCGAAGCACCAACGGCAAGTGCTTTCGCCGGACGGTGTGTAAGTGATTTCCTGTCCCTGTTCATTCACGAGTGCGCCGCTCGCGCCGCGCTTCAAAGTGCTCCGCGCTCCGCGCAGCAGCGCATGGCCGGCGGCATAGTCCCAGCTTTTCGGGCCTTCGGTGGAACGCGACAGGCAGACTGCGGCAATGCCATCGCCCGCCGCGACCCGTGCCAGCCGGTAGGCGATGCTGGGCAGTCGGATGAACCGCGCCGGCCGCACACAGGCGAGATTGGCGAGAGAGTTATTGTCGGCCTCGGCGGAAACAAAGACGCTGCCGGACTCGGTCAGTCCGGGGTTGCTCAGGTGCGGCGGCAGTTCGACGCCATTGCGGGTGAAGGGCTGGCCGTCCGCCCAGGCGAACAGGTCGCCGTCGTCGTCGGGATAGCCGAACGCATAAACCACGCCCAGCACCGGCACACCATCGCGCAGCGCCGCGATGCTGACGGCGCTGCCCCGCCAGCCGCGCAGGAAGGACGCCGTGCCGTCGTTGGGATCGACGACCCAGGTGAACCGCGAGTCGCCGCGCTCCGTGAAGCCCAGTTCCTCGCCGCGATAGTTCCACGGGCAGGCCGCGAGCAACTGCTGCCGGATCAACTCTTCGGCCGGCCGATCAATCTCCGCGTGCCCATCGTGGCCGCGCGGCCCGCCGGGACGATGGAACTCGGCGCGCAGCAGCGCGCCGGCTGCGCGGGCGGCTTCCACGGCGGCGGCCAGTGCGCGGGCGAGGTCGTGCATGGCAGTTCTCCTTGGCGAGCGGCGGGCGTGAGCCCGCTGTTCGTGGCGTCAGTTGCTGTCGGTTTCAACAGCGGGCTCACGCCCGCCGCTCGCCAAGGAGAGTAACCGATAAAACCGAGGGCGTCTGCGGCACTCACGGCGCTTCCAGCCGGATGTACTCATCCACGATCTGCTTGCCGGTCGGCACGGTGAACTTCTTCTCGGCGGTGTTGGCTGGGATGTTTTCGACGTGCGTCTTCAGCGCTCCGCCTTCCTTCCAGGCGTAGGTCAGCTTCACCGGGCTGGGCGGCGGCGTGGCGTGGATGCCGTAGAATTCGCCGGCCATCAGGCCCGCCTGCGTGCCGCCGCCGAACAGGTGAACTTTCACCAGCACGGTCTTCTGCTTGGCTTTCGCCACGTCGGCGGTGCCGTACATCCAGCCGCTGGAATACTCGTTGTCCGAGGGAATCACCGCCTTGCTCAGCGGCTGCCAGGTCTTGCCGTTGTCGGTAGAGGTTTCGAGACGGAAGTCGGTGTTGTCCGGCGGGGGCACGCGGACGTTGAAACGGGCGGCGGCGGCGACTTGCAGCAGGTCCCCCGGTGCGTTCACCTTGAAGACGACCCAGCCCGGCTTCGGTCCTTGCAGCTGGTAGGCGAAGCGCTGCTTCTCGCTGCGGCCGACGTAGACCACGTTCGGCGAACGCTGCGACTTCTCCTCGTACACGCCCGCCACCGCTTCCGCCTGCCCGAAGTTCGGCAGCACCGGCGTCACCGCGCGCGATGCAGCCCGATAGGTCACGTCGCAGCCGTCTGCTTTCAGACGCGGGTAGATGGTCTGTGCCACCTGGGTGATGGTCGTGAACTGGAGCAGGTCGAGCCCGGCCTGGCCCTTCCAGCGCAGCCGCACCTGCCAGCCGTAGCGGCCCTTGGCCTGGTCGGTCAGGTCTTTCTCGAACTTGCCGGTGACCTCGCCCATGTTCTGCCAGGTCTGCCCTTGGTCGGCGGAGATTTCCAGGCCGACGTTGCCCACCGCTTGCCCGGAGACCACGAAGCCGCCCGTGGCCTTGCCGCCCATCGGGTTGACACCGTCCACCGGCATGCCCGCGATGACATAGGGCGAAAAGTGCTGAAACGTGATGCTCGCCTCGCCGCCGCTGATGGCGTGCAGACGGGGCGAGGCTTCCTGCGTCTTGAGGTTGTCCGACAGCGCCACCGCGCCTTCACGGAAGCCATTCGAGGTCAGGCTGGGCCGATAGATGAATTCGCCGTTGCAATAGCTGGCGTTGCCGCGCGAGTTCGACTTCGCGCCAAAATGTTCGGGCATGCCCATGTTGACAAAGGTCCAGTCGCGGAACGGGCCGCCCTTCTGGTGATACCAGTAGCGGCGCTGCGCGGGGCCGCCGAAGTGGTCGCGGTCGAAGTAGCGCGTAAAAGTTTCGCCGGAGCGCAACTGCACGATGCCGGGCTGGGCCGCGTAGCCGGCGTTGTACATCTTGAACCACTTGCCGCCCTTGGCCACCTGGTTCCAGCCGTCCTTCATCGCCTGGAAGTCGCCCGGCCAGGCGAACGGATAGCGCGGCAGCGGGCCGCGGTCGTTCTCGATGCTCTTGGGGTCCTTGATGATGTCCTCGTAGCCGGCGACGATGCCGTCCTTGCGGAAGACCAGGCCGGCCATGTCGGTGTCGAACGCATGCCAGGTGCCGCCGTATTCGATCTCGCTGTTGGTATGGCCGGGAAACGCGCGCCGCCGGGCGTTGAAGCCGAGGGCCTTCCAGTACGGCTCGTTCCACGCATGCACGGTGCCGCACAGGCCGTAACCGTAGGAAAAGCGGGCGCGGTTGGCGTCGTAGACGATCATTTCCTGATCGTCCTTGCCGCTGTTGGGCGTCTTGCCCGGCACGCAATGTTCCTGCGGCGACATCAGGTGGAACTGATGCGTCAGCAGCCAGAGGAACATGGCGATGGCTTTATCCTGGTCGGTCTTCTGGTCCTTCGCCGCATAAGCGACGCACTGCTCGACGGTCTGAAACGCGCCTTCGCCGGGATACTGCGGGTGCGCGGTTTCGATGGTCGGATCGCCGACCCCGGCCTGCAAGCCGCCAACGAGCAGCAACAACGAACAAAATGCGATAACTCGGTGCATGGGAGAGCCTCCCGGCAACAACGATGCCAGAAAATCAGGAAGCTCGGATCGTAGCACACGCCGGGGCGACTGCAAACGGTGGAGGTTGCATTGACAACCGGCTTGTCATTGCCGGTTGGGTTCCAGCTTCTCGATTCGCGACGCTTCGCAGAAGCGTAACGGCTTCACGCTTCTGCGAAGCGTCGCGAACCGGGACCGAGCAATTTCGTCGTATAATCTCCTCCATGAACACCCCCACCACATTCACCGTCGCCGTGCTGGCGGGCGATGGCATCGGGCCGGACGTGATCGCCGAGGGCGTCAAGGTGCTGCGCGCCGTGGAGAAGCAACTCAGCGGCGTCCGCTTTGAGCTGCGCGAGTTTTCGGTCGGCGCGGGCGAGTACCTGAGGAGCGGCGACCCGCTGCCGGCCGGCGCCCTCGAAGGCTGCCGGGCCTGCGACGCGATTCTGCTCGGCGCGATGGGCTTGCCGGATGTGCGCTGGCCCAGCGGCGTGGAGATGACGCCGCAGATCGACCTGCGCGAAAAGCTCGACCTCTACTGTGGGCTGCGGCCGATCAAGCTCTATCACCCGCACGATACACCGCTGAAGAACGTCGGGCCGGGCGGCATCGACTTTGTCATCATTCGCGAAAGCACCGAGGGCTTGTTCTCCGCCCGGCACAACTCCGCCGTGCCCGCCGACGCGGAACTAGCGACGGATACCATGCGCATCACCCGCGTCGGGGCGGAGCGCATCTGCCGGCGGGCCTACGAACTCGCGGCCCAGCGCCGCCGGCATTGCACGCTGGTGGACAAGGCCAACGTGCTGCCGTCGATGGCGTACTTCCGCCGCATCTTCGACGAGGTGGGACGCGACTTTCCAACGGTGCAAACGTTGCGGGTCTACGTGGATGCCGCCGCGCTGTACCTGGTCCAGAAGCCGCATGCCTTCGATGTGCTGGTCACGGAGAACATGTTCGGCGACATCCTCAGCGACCTGGCTGCGGGATTGATCGGCGGCATGGGCATGGCGCCCTCGGCGGACCTGGGCGACCGGCACGCGGTCTTCCAGCCGTCGCACGGCACCGCGCCGGACATTGCCGGCAAGGGCATCGCTAATCCGATCGCGACCATTCTCTCGGTCGCCCTGATGCTCGACTGGCTGAAGCATCCGGAAGCGCGCCGCGGCGCGGAGCTAGTGCGCCAGGCCGTCGCCGCCGTGCTCGCGAACCCCGCCGACCGCACGCCCGACCTGGGCGGCACGCGCACGACGGAGCAGATGGGCGACCTGATCGCTGCACGATTGTGAACACGACAACCGGGAGAAGAACCATGTCGCCTTCGTCCGATCCCTTGCAGGACCGATTTCGCGGTTGCCTACTGGGGCTCGCCATCGGCGACGCTCTGGGCGGCAAGTTTGAAGCCCAAAGCGCCGACGGTATTCGCGCTCGTTTTCCTTCGGTTGAGGCGTTGATCGCCTACCCGCAGGACGAAATCTGGTACACCGATGACACGCAGATGGCCATCGGCGTTGCCGAGACATTGGTCGAGCATGGCGCGATCATCGAAGACCAGTTGTGCAAGGCGTTCGTGGCCAACTATGTGCCGTCGCGCGGCTACGGACGCGGGGCACGGGCCGTGTTGGAAGCCATGGAAGAGGGTCGCGACTACCGTCAGGTCGCCGAGCAGTATTTTCCCGGTGGTTCTTACGGCAACGGCGCGGCGATGCGCGTGGCGCCGGTCGGGTTGCTGTTTCGGGATGACCGGGCCGCGCTCCAGGAACAAGCACGGCTTTCCGCCTTGCCGACGCATCTGCATCCGCTCGGCATCGAAGGAGCACAGTTGCTGGCGCTGGGAGTAGCCCTGTGTTCGCAGTCGAAACCCTTCGACCGCGCGGCGTTCTTACGCGAACTGGTTGCGGCCTGTACCTCGGACGCCTACCGGACTCGCCTCGAACTGGCTTCCCGGCTTGAAAAGGTTGACGACCTGGGCCAGTTGGGCAATCGCATCGAAGCACTCGATTCTGTGCCGACCGCCATCGCCAGTTTTGCCCTGACGCCCGAATCCTTTGCATCAACCATTGCGAATGTAATCTTTTTGGGCGGCGACACGGACACGCTGGCGGCGATGGCCGGTGCGCTGTCGGGCGCGTACCTGGGGGCCAGTGGCTTGGCGCAGCGGTTGGTCAACCTGATCGAGACCAGCCCCAAGGGGCGGACCTATCTGATCGAGCTGGCGGATCGATTGCTGACCGTTTATCGAGAACGTCACGCGATCAAGCAGCCACATCAGTAGCCGGAATTTGTGAACACTCGAACACCTGTCGGCCGATGGTAAGAGGTATCCCAGCGATACACTCCACCCGGAGGCGACATGCGCGAAGCGAAGGAAGCGGACATCCTGCGCGATTGCCTGACCTGGCTGAAGCTGCACGGCGTCTTCTGCTGGCGGCAGAACCAGGGGGCGATCACGGGCGTCCACAACGGCAAGAAGCGTTTTCTGCGGTTCTGCTCGATGCCCGGCGTCAGCGACATTCTCGGCATCTTGCCGCCCTCGGGCCGTCTGCTCGCCATCGAGTGCAAGCGACCCGGATGCCACGCGACCGCCGAGCAGGATGCCTTCCTCGACATCGTCCGCCAGTGCGGCGGGGTAGCGGTCTGCGTCCGCGGCATCGAGGAACTGGAGCAGGCTTTGTTAGCCGCCGGCGTCTGGCCGCCGGCGCATAGCCGCCTGGCTTCGTGAACGTCGCCTATCGCTTACGCCCCTCGCCCCTTGCGGGAGAGGGGCGAGGGGTATGAACCCGCATTAATGGCTACCACCCCTCACCCCCAACCCCTCTCCCGCAAGGGGCGAGGGGCGAAGGGTGAAAAGCTCACCCTGCCAGCCCGCCGCCATCGACGACCAGCGTGGTCCCGGTCACGAAGGACGACTGATCCGACGCCAGGAACAGCACCGCTTCGGCGATCTCTTCCGGCGTGCCGACGCGCTGCATCGGCCGGGCCGCTGCTTCGCGCAGGAACGCGCCGGCCTCGACGCCGAGTTGCCGGCCTTCCTCCGCCAGCAGGGCGGTATCGGTGTCGCCCGGGCAGATGCAGTTCACGCGGATGTGCTGCGCCGCGTGGTCCAGCGCCATGGCGCGCGTCAGGTTGACCACCGCTCCCTTGGTCGCGCAGTAAACGGCTGCATCCTTCCCGCCCTTCAGGCCCCAGCCCGAACCAGTGTTGACGATGGTCCCGCCGCCCGCGCGCGCCAGGTGCGGGATGGCGAACTTGCTCATCAGGAACACGCCGCGCAGATTCACCGCCACCACACGGTCCCAGTCGGCGACGGGCGTTTCGACAACCGAACGCCGGCAGGTGATGCCCGCGTTGTTGAAGAGGATGTGCAAGCCGCCCAGCTGGGCGACGGCGCTTTCGACGGTGGCTTCCGCCTGCACGGCATCGGCCACGTCGCAGCGCAGGAACACCGCACGGCCGCCCTCGGCCTGAATTTGCCGCACGACCTCCGGCCCACGCTCCGGACTCACATCGACGATGGCCACCGCCGCGCCGTGCGTGGCGAACAGCCGCGCCGTGGCGCGGCCAATGCCCGCCGCGCCGCCGGTAATCAGTGCAACCTTGCCCGCCAGCAACGAGGAAGCCAGGACCATGAGTCGGACCTCGATTCCGAGAAACGATGCGTGTACCCCAGGGTTGCGGCGAAGCCAATTCAAGAATAGCTGATAGCTGTCAGCTATTCATGGTTTGATGGAGTGGCAGACTGATGTTGACCATCGCTCTTCTTCCGATACGCGCGCCACGTCATCGCCCAGCGCTGCGGATCGTCGAGCGGTGCCGCATCCACGCGATGAATCGTACTCCGGTGCGGCGCGGTCTGCACCACTTCGGGCGTCGTGCGGGCTTCCTCGACGATGCTGCCCAGCGCCGCCACGTACTGGTCGAGTTCCTTCTGGGAATACGATTCGGTCGGCTCCAGCGTCATTGGCTGCGGCACGATGAACGGGTGATGGCTCGACCACATGTGCATGCCGTGGTCCGCCATGCGGCGGGTGATGTCCTCCGTGGTGACGCCGGTTTCTTCGTGCAGTGCCTGCCAGCTGTAGCGCACCTGCTCGATGCGGTGATGGCCCTCGGCATACGGCGCGCCGACGCCGCGCAGTTGCAGTACCTTCTTCAGCACATAGTTGTTGTTCAGCACGGCCACGCGGGCCACTTCGCGCAAGCCTTCCGCCCCCAGGCTGCGAATCCAGGCGTAGGCGCGAATCACGGCCGGGATGACGCCGTGAAAGCCGCCGATCTTGCCGATGCTGTCCGGGCGGTCGTGGTCGAAGGCGTAGCGCTCGCCGTCGTAGGTCACGACGGGCGCGGGCAGGAAGCGGGCCAACTCTTCCGTCACGCCGACCGCGCCGACCGCCGGTCCCCCGCAGCAGTGCGGCACGGAGAAGGTCTTGTGCAAATTGAAGAAGCAGAGGTCGAAGCCGGCCTCGCGCGCCCGCGTGATGCCGAGCAGGCCGTTGGCGTTGGCCTGGTCGTAGCCGCACAACCCGCCCGCTTGATGCACGATCTCGGTGAAGCGCTTGATGTACGGGTTGAAGATGCCGGTGTCCTCGGGGTTGGTAATCAGCAAGCCGGCCGTGCGTGCGGAAACCACTTGGCGCAATCGGGCCACGCCAGGCAAACCGTCCGAGTCCGGGTGCAGGGTGACGATCTTGAAGCCCAGCGCATGGGCCGCCGCCGCGTCCGAGGGGTGGGAGAAGATCGTGGTGACGATCTC
>JAEUIF010000682.1 GCA_016795185.1 Planctomycetia bacterium
TCCTTTTTGTGTTTTCTTTCCTACCGTCGGGCTCCCCCGCCCGATTGGTCGCTCTGGGCGTGGAGGCGCCCGCGCCGCAACACCGGTGATACCCGCTCTTCGGTGTGGTCAGGAAACGCCCGACGTACTGTGGGCGGTCAGGCAAGCACTCCCTGGACTTTGCACTGGGCATGGTCAGTTAGCTCTTCCAGGCGAGCGGCGGGCGTAAGCCCGCTTTTGAAACAGTCAGCCACTGACACTACAAACCGCGGGCTTACGCCCGCCGCTCGCACATTCATCGTGTGGGCGGTAAAGCGGCTGAAAGTAGCCCGCAACTGGCCAGCGTTCGACCGAAAACCTATCCTGTACCTGTAGCGCCTGCCCCAGTCGGCCGACCGGCCGACACCTCCGGTTCCGCCCCAGGGAAGGCCCTTGGATATCGATGGATGATGGCGTGCATGTTCCCCGCGCCGGGCGGGGATCGGCGGGAAATTATTGAAATATGCGGATTGTTCACGCCGCTTCGGAAGTCGTGGGCTTTGCCAAGACCGGCGGCCTGGCCGATGTGGCTGGCTCCCTTCCGCGCGCTCTGGCCCGGCGCGGCCACGACTGCGCCGTCGTCCTGCCGCTCTACCGCTCCGTGCGCCACGGCAAGCAGCCCATCGCGCCGACCGAGCATGTGCTCAGCATTCCCGTCGGCAACCGCTACGTGCCCGGCCGCCTTTGGCGCTCGCAGCTGCCCGACAGCAACGTGCCCGTCTGGCTGATCGAGCAGTCCGAATACTTCGAGCGCGACGACCCCGCCCAAGGACGGAGCTTCTATCAGTTCAGCATGGCCAGCGGCCAGAAGCTGGACTACCCCGACAACTGCGAACGCTTCGTCTTCTTCAGCCGGGCGGTGCTCGAAGCCCTGCGTCTGCTCGACTGGTGGCCCGACGTGCTGCATAGCCATGACTGGCAAACAGCGCTGACGCCGGTCTACCTTCAGGAAGTCTACCGGCATCACCCGAATATCATCCTCCGGCAGCGCTACGAGCAGATTCGCAGCGTGTTCACGATTCACAACATCGCCTATCAGGGCCTGTTCCGCGCTGCCGACCTGATGCTGACGGGCCTGGACTGGCGGCTGTTCAACCATCGGCAGCTGGAGTTCTACGGCCAGCTGAACTTCCTGAAGTCCGGCATCGTCTTCGCGGATCGCATCACGACCGTCAGCCCGCGCTATGCCGAGGAGATTCAGACGCCCTACTTCGGCAACGGCTTGCAGGGCGTGCTGTCCGAGCGGCGCGACCGGCTAAGCGGCATCGTCAACGGCGTCGATTACGATGCCTGGAACCCTGCGACTGATTCGCTGCTGGCCGCGAACTACGACGATGAAACCGTCGCCGTCGGGAAGGCGGCGTGCAAGGCGGCGTTGCAAAAGCGCTACGGGCTGCCCGAGGAACCGCGCACGCCGATCCTGGGCATGGTCGCCCGGCTGGTCGAGCAGAAGGGCCTCGACCTGACCGTCAAAGCAGCCGACGCGCTGCTCAACCTGGGCGCGGCCAGCGGCAACCAGGCGCCGTGGCACGTGCAGCTGATCGTGCTGGGCGAGGGCGACCCGGTCTATCACCGCATGTTGCAGGAGCTGCGCGAGCGCTACCCCGACCGCATCGGCCTGACGCTCGGCTTCGACGAAACGCTGGCGCACCAGATCGAGGCGGGGGCTGACATCTTCCTGATGCCGAGCCTGTTTGAACCGTCCGGGTTGAATCAGCTGTACAGCCTGAAGTACGGCACGGTGCCCGTGGTGCGGGCCTGCGGCGGCCTGTACGACACGATCGCCGACTGCACCCCGGAAGCGCTGGCGCGCGGCGAGGCCACCGGCTTCCGCTTCGTGGCCTACACCTCGGCCGCGTTGCTGGTCGCCGTGCAGCGGGCCCTCGAACTCTACCGCCAGCGCCCGGACCAGTGGCTGCAACTGATGCGTAACGGCATGCGGAAGGACTGGTCCTGGAACCGCAGCGCGGGCGAGTACGAGCAGGTCTATCAGGCGGTGGTGCGGGCCGAAGCGTGACTTGGAGTTTGAGCCGAAATTCGTTCGTAGTTCCGCCTTCAGGCGGTGAGTCGCTCGCCGCCTGAAGGCGGAACTACGAACGCCGGGCCGAGTGATTTCTGCAACAGCTTGTAGGGTCCGCTGTGCGGACCGTGAGATGGCCCGCTTTCCGATCGTACATGGTCCGCACAGCGGACCCTACAGACTACTACAGACTACAGCCATGACGGCATTCGTCAATCATCATGAGTGACATCGCACTGGCATTCTTCTGGCACCAGCACCAGCCCTACTACCCGGACGATGTGACCGGCGAGAACCCCATGCCCTGGGTCCGGCTGCACGGCGTCAAGGACTACTACGGCATGGCGCTGCACTTGCTGGAATACCCGGCGATGCGCTGCACCATCAACCTGGTGCCCAGCCTGCTGGTCCAGCTCGAAGCCTACACGCACCGCGGCGCATCCGACCGGCTGCTCGACCTGACCCGGCTGCCGGCCGACGGCCTGGCCGAGAAGGACGCCCTGGCGCTGCTCGATCAGTTCTTCATGGCCAACCCGGACACGATGGTCCGGCCGCACCCGCGCTACTTCGAGCTGTACCAGCGCCGCGCCCTGGGCCGCAACAGCGCCAAGGACGCCCTGCGCCGCTTCAACGATAAAGACCTGCGCGACCTGCAAGTCTGGTTCAACCTGGCCTGGATTCACCCGCTCGCGGTGCCGCAGTATCCCGACCTGGCCGAACTGATGCAAAAGGGCCGCCACTTCAGCGAGGCGGAAAAGCTGCACCTGCTTTCCGTGCAGTTCGACATCCTCAAGCAGATCGTGCCATTGCACCGGCAGCTGGCGGAAAGCGGCCAGGTCGAATTGACGACCACGCCGTTCTACCACCCGATCCTGCCCTTGCTGCTCGACAAGAAGTTCGCGCGCGAGGCGATGCCGGACATCAAGCTGCCGAAGGCGACCGCCGGCTATCCCGAGGATGCAGCGCTGCATGTCCGCCGGGCCATCGCCAAGCACGAGGAAGTCTTCGGCCAGCAGCCGCAGGGTATGTGGCCGGCGGAAGGCTCGGTGTGCCAGGCGATGGTGGCGTTGCTGGCCGAGCAGGGCATCCGCTGGATCGCCACGGATGAAGGCGTGCTGACGCATTCGACGCAGGGCTTCGTCAGCCGGGATGCCAAGGGTTATGTCCGCAATCCCGATCACATGTACCGGCCTTACAAGGCGGCCGACGGTGGGCGCGAGCTAGGCATCGTCTTCCGCGACCACGCCCTGAGCGACATGATCGGCTTCCACTACCAGCGCAACGACCCGGTGGCGGCGGCCGAGGACTTTATCCAGCACCTGTATGCCATCGGCCGGGCGTGCAGCAACGACGGGCAGCCGGCGCTGGTCAGCGTCATCCTCGACGGCGAGAACTGCTGGGAATACTACCCCGGCGGCGGAGTCGCCTTCCTGCGGGCGCTCTACGACCGCTGCACGCGCTCGAAGGACATCAAGCCGGTGAAGATCGGCGAATACCTGGAGCGCTACCCGCCGCGCGACACGCTGCCTCACCTGTTCGCCGGCAGCTGGATCAACCACAACTTTTCCATCTGGATCGGCCAGGAAGAAGACAACACCGCCTGGGACGCGCTGCACCGCACGCGCGAGCACCTGAAACAGCGCTCGGCCGAACTGGGCGTTCCCAGTCCCCCGCCGCCCGCCGCCGCGAACCAGGCGGTTGCCGCCGCGCCCCAGCCCGTGCCCCAGACGGTCGGCGCGTTCGCCCCAGCGGCCGGCGTGGCCGCGCCGGTCGATGTCACGGAACGCTTTCGCCGCGCCTGGGAGGAACTCTACATCGCGGAGGGCAGCGACTGGTTCTGGTGGTACGGCGACGACCACCGCAGCGCCCAGGACGAGCTGTTCGACTACCTGTTCCGCAAGCACTTGCAGAACGTTTACCTGCTGCTGGGCGACCAGCCGCCGGCGGACCTGTCGCGGCCGATCATGTGGCGGCGACGGCGCGCGGCGCATACCGTGCCGCGCTCGTTCCTGCAAGTGAAGGTGGACGGCCGGCAGACGTTTTTCGAGTGGATCAACGCCGGCCACTACACCTGCCAGAACGAACGCGGTACGATGGCGATGGTGACGACGGGGCCGATCAAGGAGCTGTACTTCGGCTTCAATCTCGACACGCTGTTCCTGCGCATCGACTGCGCGGGGCCGGCGCGCGAGGAACTGGCGCACTACGAGGTGCGCATCGGCTTCCTGGAACCGACGGGCCATGATCTGCTGATCGCGCCGTCCCGCGCCGGGCAGCCGTTGCAGTTTCGCATGCTGCGCGAGGGCATGCCGTTGGAAGCGACCGGGGTGGCGGCGGCCTTTGGCCAGCTGGCGGAGATCGCCATCCCGTTCGAGCGCCTGGCCCTGAAGGCGCATCAAGCGTTCCAGTTCTTCGTCGAGCTGCGCGAGGGCAGCCAGAGCCGGGACCGAGCGCCGCGCGAAGGGGCCATCTGCCTGACTTGCCCATCGCCGGAATACGAACAGATTATGTGGGATGTGTGAACCGCCCCACTCCCCTGGCGGGAGCGGGGCGAACGGAAGGACGTTGGAAGTTGACGCTCGATCCATCCTCAAGCCAGACGCCGTCCGCGGAGACGCTCTTGCCGCAGGCGCTCCCGCTGTCGAATTCTCCCTTTCAGATCCGAGGTCTGCCGATGCCGGAACTGCGCAAGGATCCTATTGTCGGCCGCTGGGTCATCATCGCCACCGACCGCGCCAAGCGCCCGGTGGCGCCGCGCACCGAGCCGGAGGCCCCCAGCGGTAGCTTTTGCCCGTTTTGTGAAGGCCAGGAAGACAAGACGCCGCAGGAAATCATTGCCTACCGCGACCGCCAGAGCCGCTCCAACGAGAAGGGCTGGCGCGTGCGCGTGGTGCCCAACAAGTTCCCCGCGCTGCAAATCGAGGGCGAGCTGCACAAGCGCGGCGAGGGCATCTATGACAAGATGAACGGCATCGGCGCCCACGAGGTCATCATCGAGTGCCCATTCCACGAAGTCTCGCTCGCCAATCTCAGCGAGGACAACATCCGCGAAGTGCTCTGGGTCTATCGCGATCGTTTGGTAGACCTCAAGAAAGACCCGCGCCTGGTCTATGGCATGCTCTTCAAGAACGTGGGCGCGGCGGCCGGCGCGTCGCTGGAGCATTCGCACTCGCAGCTGATCGTCACGCCCATCGTGCCCATCAACGTCTGGGAAGAGATGACCGGCGCGATGGAGTTCTTCAACTACCGCGGCCGGTGCATCTACTGTGACATGATCCACCAGGAACACAGCACCGAAAAGCGCATCGTGCTGGATACGCCGAGCTTCGTGGCCTTCGCGCCGTTCGCCAGCCGGTTCCCGTTCGAGACCTGGATCCTGCCCAAGAACCACAACAGCCATTTCGAGAACATCCACAAGACCGAGGTGGATGAGCTGGGCACGGTGCTGAAGACCATCCTGCTCAAGCTGGAAGTGGCCCTGGACAAGCCGGCCTACAACTACATCATTCACACGGCCCCGTTCGATACGCAGACGCTGCCGCACTACCACTGGCACATGGAGATCATCCCCCGGCTGACCCGCGTCGCGGGCTTCGAGTGGGGCACCGGCTTCTACATCAACCCGGTGCCGCCGGAACAGGCGGCAGCGTTCTTGCGCGAAACGGAAGTCGATCTGACGCCCAGAAAATGACAAGGTGACCAGGTGACCGAAGAGAGACATCGATTTCACGCCTTTCCGATCACCTAGTGCACAGTCCAGGGAGTGATTGCCTGACCGCCGGCAGTACGTCGGGCTTTCCAGCCCGACAGGCAGCGCCGGTGATCCGCGGTGTCGTCGAGCGGACGCAGCCAGCCTCGGACGCGACGTGTCGGGCTGGAAAGCCCGACGTACTTCAGGCAACCACTCTCTGGACAATGCACTAGTCACCTTGTCATCCCCCAGGATGCGACGCATGCAGCCCAGCACCCGGCCCCAGATCGGCATCTTCGGCGGCAGCTTCGACCCGGTCCACCTGGGGCACCTGATCACCGCCGAGCAGTGCCGCGAGCAGGCCCGGCTCGACCAGGTCTGGTTCGTGCCCGCCGCCCGTCCGCCGCACAAGCTCGACCAAGCGCTGACGCCGTTCGCCCGGCGCGTCGAGATGCTGACCCTGGCGCTGGCGGGCCACGCGGCGTTCCGCGTCGAGGAACTCGAACGCGACCGCCCCGGCCCCAGCTACACCGTGGACACCTTGCAAGAACTGGCGGCCCGGCAGCCCGATGCCAACTGGCACTTCATCCTCGGCGCGGATTCGCTGCCGGAACTGCCCGGCTGGCGCGAGCCGCTCCGCATCCTGGAACTGGCCGATTTGCTGGTCGTGGCTCGCCCGGGCTCGTCCGATCCGGATGTGGACGTGCTGAAGGCTGCGCTCGGCCTGACGACTGAGGAAGTACGGCTACAGGTGGTCGCGGCTCCACTGATCGGGCTGTCCAGCACCGACCTGCGTCAGCGCGTGCGCGCCGGACGCAGCATCCGCTATCTCGTGCCGCGGGCCGTGGAGTGCTACATTCAGGAGAAGAAGCTGTATCGCGAGGATGCGAGGTAGAGCGTGCGGATTTGGGTGCGATGTCCATTTGGGCGAGCCGCCGGGTTTATCCCGGCGGTGCGAAGCGCC
>JAEUIF010000403.1 GCA_016795185.1 Planctomycetia bacterium
GCTTCCGCCTGAGTTCGGCCGGCGGCCTGGGCGCCACCGGCGCGGCGGCGGATGGCGAGGTCGAGGATTACCGAGTCACGATACTGGATGCCGGCAGCGTTTCGGGCACCGTCTACACCGACCTGGACAAGGACGGCGTGCTCGATGCCGGCGAGCCGCGCCTGGCGGGCGTGGTCATCACCCTGATCGACGAGAATGGCCAGCCCGTCGCCAACACCGTCACCGGGCCGGACGGCACCTACCTGTTCACCGGCGTGCCGGTGGGCCAGTATTCCATCGTCGAAACCCAGCCCAACGGCTACGGCAGCAGCACGCCGAACATCTTGACCAACATCCAGGTGCAGCAGAACGTCGAAAGCAAGGACAACAACTTCGGCGAGATCGGCGGCAGCCTGGCGGGCAAGGTCTACTTCGATCCGAACAACAGCGGCGTGCAGGATGCGGGCGAGCCGGGCATCATCGGCGTCACGGTGCAGTTGACGGGCGTGGATGTCAACGGCCTGGCGGTCAACCGGACGACCAGCACCAACCTCGATGGTTCCTACCGCTTCGACGGCCTGGCGGCGGGTACGTACACGATCACCGAAACACAACCGGCCCATTACAGCGACGGCAAGGAATCGCTCGGCAGCCAGGGCGGCACGGTCGGCAACGACGTCTTCTCCAACATCGCGCTGGGAGCCGCGGTGGACGGGGTCAACTACAACTTCGGCGAGGGCGGACGGATCATCAGCGGCACCGTCTTCCTCGATACCAACGCGCCGACCCCCAACGGCAAACTCGACACGGGCGAGGTCGGCATTCCGCAAGTCACGCTGTCGCTGCGCGATTCGCTGGGCAACATCCTGGCCTTTGCCCAGACCGCGCCGGACGGATCGTACCTGTTCAACCTGACGGCCCTGGGCTTGCCGGCGGGCAACTACACGGTCGTCGAGATTCAGCCGGCGGGCTATGGCAGCAGCGATCCCAGCAACAACACGCGCAACGTCACCGTGCCGACCACGGGCCTGACGAACGTCAACTTCGGCGATACGCTCGGCAGCATCGGCGGCTTCGTCTACTTCGACCAGAACAATAATGGCGTCAAGGCCGCCAACGAGGCCGGCATTCCCGGCGTCACGCTGACCCTGACGGGCGTCACCAGCACCGGGAAAGCCGTCAACTTGACGACGACCACGGGCGCGGACGGCAGCTACCGCTTCGATGGCCTGCTCGCCAGCAACGCCGCCGGCTACACGATCACCGAAACGCAACCGGGCACGTACACCGATGGCAAGGACACGCGCGGCACGGTCAACGGCGTCAACGTGGGCACCGCCGGCAATGACGTGATGACGGGCGTCGTCCTGGGCGGCGGGCAGCAAGGCATCAACTACAACTTCGGCGAACGGCTGGCGACCAGCAAGACCTTCGTCTCCGGCACGGTCTTCGTCGATGCGGACAACGACGGCCAGCTGGACCCGGGCGAAATCGGTCTGGCCGGCGTGACCGTCGAACTGCGCACCACTCAGAACGTGCTGGTGGCCACGCAAACGACCGACGCCAACGGCAACTATGTCTTCGCGGGCATCGCGGCCGGCAAGTACAACATCGTCGAGACCCAACCGGCGGGCTACGACAGCACGACGTCCAACACGCTGGCCAACGTTAACGTGCCCACCACCGGCCTGGGCAATCAGAACTTCGGCGAGAACCAGGGCAGTCTGAGCGGCTTCGCCTACCTCGACGCCAACAACGACGGCATCAAGAACGACAACGAGACGCCGCTGGCCGGCGTGGTCATCACCCTGTCCGGCGGGCCGACTTCCCGCGCGCCCGTGGTCACGGCGGCCGATGGCTCCTACCACTTCACCGGGCTGCAAGCGGGCAACTACACGATCACCGAGACGCAGCCGGCCAACGTCGGCGACGGCAAGGACACCGCCGGCTCGCTCGGCGGCGACACGACGGTCAACGATGCCATCAGCGTCACGCTCGGCATCGGCCAGCAGGGCGTCAACTACAACTTCGGCGAACGGCCCACGGGCCTCAATGGCCGGGTGTTCCTCGACCTGGACGACGACGGCATCGTCGATCCGGGCGAGGTCGGCATCGCCGGCGTCGTCATCAACCTGACCGGCGTGGACAACGGGCTCAAGCTCTCGACCGTGACCGACGCCGATGGTTTCTATCGCTTCCCCGAACTGCCGCCGGGCACCTATACCATTAGCGAGGTTCAGCCCGCCACGCTGCTCGACGGCAAGGATGTCGATAACACGGGCGCGACCATCGGGGCGGGCAACGGGGACGCCGATCAGTTTGTCAACGTCACCGCCGAGGCCGGCGTGCTGAAGGGGCCGTTCAACTTCGCCGAACGGCTGCAACCGGGCACCGGCTTCATCACCGGCACGGTCTACCTGGACCGCGACCGCAACCAGGTCCAGGGCGGCACGGAGCCCGGCCAGACTGGCGTCTTGGTGGAGTTGCTCCAGGGCAACACGGTCATCGCCACGACCACGACCAACCCGGACGGCAGCTACAACTTCTTCAACGTGCCGCCGGGCGACTACACCACGCGCCTGGCCAACGACGATCCGCCTAGCGGCTTCGGCGCCAGCACCGCCACGACCAGCGCGACGCTGACCGTGCCGGCCGGCGGCAGCGCTAGCGCCGACTTCGGCTTGACGCTCGGTACGGTTTCCGGCTTCGTTTACCGCGACAACAACCTGAACGGCGTCCGCAACACCGGTGAAGCGGGCATCGCCAACGTGGTCCTGAACCTGACGGGCACCGACGTCAACGGCCTGGCGGTGATTCGCAGCGTGCAAACCGACGAGAACGGCTTCTACCGCTTCCAGGACCTGGTCGCGGGCAACTACGCGGTCGCGGAGACCCAGGCGCAACCGGCGCTGATTAATTTCTACGACGGCGACGGGCTGGCCGTGCCGGGCAATCTCACGGGCGTGGTGGATGTGGACCTGAGCGGCACGCTCAGCGCCGGCGACACGAGCGTGGGCACACGCACCCAGAACCAGTTGAGCAACCTCGTGTTGACCGCTGGCGCAGCCATCATCGAGGACAACTTCGGCGAGATTCCGCCCGCCGATCCGTCGGGCTTCGTCTACCACGACCGCAACAACAACGGCTTCAAGGACGCGGGCGAGGAAGGCATCGCGGGCGTGCAAATCCGGTTGTCGGGCACGGCCTTCGCCGGCACAGTGCTGGAGCATGCCTTGACGGCGGCCGACTTCATCCTGAACGGCGTCGAACTCGACCCGAACCTCGACGGCGACAACGATCCGCTCACGGTGCGCACCGACACCGATGGCCACTGGGCGTTCGAGGTGATGCCTCCGGGCGTTTTCGCGCTCGAACAGGTCACGCAGCCGCCCGATTTCTTCGACGGCCTGGACCGCGACGACGTGGACGTGCTATCGCCGACCAACGACCGCTTCGAGAATATCTTGCTCGCGGCCGGCGAACTGCGGCAGCCGTTCAACTTCGGCGAGCGCCGCGGTTCGCTCTCGGGGCGGGTGTTCGTCGATAACAACAACAACGGCGTTCAGGACGCGACCGAACTGGGCCGGGCGGGGGTGGTCATCACCCTGACGGGCCAGACACGCAACGCCGCCGGGCAGGTGGTGGCCATCACCCGGTTCGCGACCACGGACGCCAACGGCAACTACACCTTCGCCGATTTGCCGCCGAGCGAGGCCGCCGGCTACCGTCTGACGATGACCACGCCCAGCAACATGTTGCGAGGCCGTGCCTTCCCCGGTACGCGCGGCGGCACCGCCATCACGGTCGGTGCGAAGAACCTGGCCATCGATGGCGTCAACATGCAGCCGGGCATCCCCGACCTGGACGGCATCACGAACAACTTCTCCTTGCTGCTCGCCGGCAAGAGTCGCTTCATCGGCCGCTGAGCGCTGCGTCAAACCAGGCAAGCTGGGCAAAGGCCCTCGGTTTCGTACCGGGGGCCTTTGCTTTTTCCGGCGAGCGCCGCGCGTCAAGGCAGGCAAGCGCTACGGGTGCTGCCGTTTGTGCCGCACCTGCCCGGCGTCGGTTTCGTGCCGGCGCATCGGACCCTATCAATAACAGCGTTTACGACGGTCGATAGCAATGTCACCTTTCCTCGGGATGGACGGAAGCTGCCGGCCTGAGCAATCGCGCCGGTTGCACCGTTCGCTCACCTGCGGGAATGGATTCGTTGCCGAAAGTGAATACCGATTTGTATTCGGAGATTCCCATGCGATCCATTGCCGTGGCTTTTTCGGTGCCCGCGCTGCTGCTCGGTTGGAGCACCGCGGCGCGCGCACAGCAGATACACGAGTTGACCGTTCGTCCCAGCGCTGAACCGGCGCTCGCCATGCCGGCCAACGTGCTGCGCCTGGTAGCCGAACCGCCTGCTTCGCCCGCGCCCGCTTCGCCCGCCCCGATGACCGCGCCGACTGTCATCCCGGTGGCGGACAGTGCCGAACCCGCCGGCTGGCGCATCTGGGGCCGCGCCGAGTACATCCACTGGTGGTACAAGGACGGTTCATCGCCGCCGCTGGTGACGATGACCGTCGGCCCGGACCAGGTGTTGCCGACTCTGGACCGGCCGACGACTGCCGTGCTGTACGGCAACACGCTCGACAGCAAGGACCATCCCGGCGGCCGGCTCACGGTGGGCTTCGCGCTGCCCTGCCGCGACTGCGGCTTTGAACTCACCGGCCTGCTGTCGGGCTGGCGCGACAACGACTTCTTTGTCGCCTCGGGCGGCATCCCGATCCTGGGCCGTCCGTTCTTCGACGTTTCCAGCGGCGTGCCGGTACCGGTGGTGGAGAACGTGGCCAATCCGACCATCGGGGCTAACGCCGCATTGGCCGGCAGCGTGACCATCTCGAATCCCAGCCGCATGTACGGTCTGGAAGGCAACTGCGTCTGCTGCTGGTGCGAGGAGCCTTGCGGCGACTACCGCGTCCAGCTGCTGTATGGTGTGCGCTACCTGGCCTACAACGAAGACCTGAAGATCACCGAAGACCTGGCCGCCCAGGACGGCAGCGGCCAGACGTTCATCGTCCACGACAGCTTCTCGGCG
>JAEUIF010000414.1 GCA_016795185.1 Planctomycetia bacterium
AGCTTGCCGACGGCGGCGGCGTCTGGGTTGGCCTGGCAAATCTTGTGCTGGCCACTGAGCAGGTCTTCGAGCGATGAGATCTTCTTCGGGTTGCCCTGGGCGACGGCGAGCACCGGTGTCATTTTCGCCAGCGGCAGGGCCTCGGCCACCAGCTGCTTGCCGCGCGCCAGCTGGATGTAGTAGTCGTCGGCGGGGATGTACAGGTCGCCCTGCTTGCTTAACTCGATGTTGGCCAGCAAGGTCTGCGAACCGCCGAATTGCAGCTGGATCGGCACGCCGTAGGTCTGTTCGTATTCGCGGGCGGCGGCCTCGACCGGCTCCTTGACGCCCGCCGCGCAGTAGACGATCAGCGGGCTGGCGACGCGCTCCGTGGGGCCGTTGTCGCTCATCAGGTAGAGCGCGACACCCAGGGCAGCCAGCGCCGCCGCCGAAGCCAGGAACAACACCCAGGCCGAATTCATGGACCCGTAGCGACGCAGGGCTGGCTTCATGACGCGGAGGCTCCCGGCTTGTTGCGCGAGGTGAGAATGGCCGCGCCCGCCAGCAGGGCCGTGAAGCCCGCCAGGACGACGCCCAGCCAGAGGTAACGCGACGCATGGCTGCGGGCCGCCGTCGGCGCGGCTTCCGCCGTGACCGCTGGCTTTCCAGCCGTCGGGGCGGGAACCTGCGTCTCGGCCGTGGGTTGCGGGGCCGGCGGCGTCGGCTGCGGGATCGCCACCGAAACGCCTGGCTTCACCGGCGGTTCGGGAACCACGTTTCTGTCTTCGAGGATGACTTCCCAGTCCACCGCGAAGAGCAGATCGACGCCGGGGTTCAGTTGTTTCACGGTGCAGGAACAGGGGCCGGTGAGGAAGCGGGCCACGTCGAGCATCACGTCGCCGCTGATCTCCTTGCCGACGAACTTCTCCAGGGCCCGGCCCCGGCCGAAGAGCGGAAACATCACCGGCTCGTCGGAGGTCTCGCCGCCGAGCAGCATGGCCAGGAACAGCTTCTCGGCTTCGTCTTTGCGCGACACGCGCAGCAGCGAGAACTTGATTTCCAACGGCAGCGCCGAGAGCAGGTTGAAGTCCTGTGGCTTCTCGCCCTGCTTGGCGGCCTTGGCTTCCTCGGGTTCGAGGTCTTCCGGCAGCTTCAGCGACTTTTGCAGGGCGACGATTTCCTTCTCGATCAACTGGGCCGCCGCGGCGTCTTTCGCGGCGTCGCCGGATTCGACCAGCAGCCAGACGGCGGACTGACCGGCCAGCAGCCGCTTGGCCAGTTCGCGACGGGCCGGGGAAGTCAGCAGCGACTTGACCACGTCCGCGCTCGGCTTGCCGGTCCAGAGCGGCTTATCGACGCCGGCCTGCTGCGGATAACGCACGACCATCAGGGGCAGCTCCACGTCACCCTGGGCATCGAGCAGCTTCTTGGTCCGCTTGTCGAGCTTGCCGTCCACATCCACGACCTCGACCTCGACGTTGGCCGGCTGCTTGCGGTCGCCGCTGGCCTCGCGCAGCTGGTTGACCAGCTGTTCGACCTCGGGAGAGAGCGGCCCGCGGTGGAAGATGACGACTTCGTAAGCATCAGGCCGCCAGCGTTCGAGGGCGTAGCGGAACACCGGGACGTTGCAAGCGCTGACGACGGCCAACGGCACGAGCCAGACCGCCAGAGTCAGGACAAACCGGCCAGGTGCGGTGCGCATGGGAGCGTTCCCTTCGGTGCAGGTCGATGATGGCTGCCCGCGACAAGCGGCGGGTGGCTGGAACCAGGGGTGGGAACCGATGCACTCATGATACACCGCCCGCGGCGGACAGACACGCAAGAACTGGGGGAAAAACGAAGAGTTGGCTTGCAAAGCCGCGCGCGGCGCGTGCTAATGCAACATCAAGGGACTTGTTAGTCAACAGAAAGCCTGGCTGGGTGCCATGCCCACGGCTTTGCGTGGGCATGGGAACCGTGCGATGTCCACATGCCCACGCAAAGCCGTGGGCATGGCACCCAAAGATCCGATTGAGCAAGCTGTCTTATGCCACTGCGCTAATGAGCGGATACCGCCGAACATCCCCACAGCGGAGACGATGCCATGTTTCGTCGCACGATCTTGCCATTATTGGGCCTGGCCCTCGGCTTGAGCCTGGCCGCCACCGGCACCGCACAGACCGGCAAGGGCTTGCAAACCAAAGTGAAAGTCGGCGCGCCCACGCGCCTCGACTGGACCTACGTGCTGGCCACCAAGAGCCTGGAGAAGCCGCCCGCGAACTGGCTGCCGGCCGATTACGATTCGACCAAGCAGGTCTACGACCTCTACGTGCCGCCGGACTACGACGCCAAGAAGAGCTACCCGGTCGTGCTATTCGTCTCGCCGGGCGACGGGCCGGGCGGCGTGAAGGAATGGGAGCCGGTCTGCAAGCAGAAGGGCATCATCTTCGCCGCGCCGCACAATGCGGGCAACAACTGCCCGACACAGCGGCGGGTGCGCATCATCCTCGACGTGCTCGACGACGTGCGCCGCAACTTCAACACCGACGCCGACCGCACCTACATCACCGGCTTCTCCGGCGGTGGGCGCATCGCCGGCGCGATCGCTCAGGCCTTGCCCGAGTATTTTGGCGGCTCGGCCCCGATCTGCGCCAGTGCCGATCTGCGTGACGACACCTGGCTGCAACACCGGCTGATCGAGCGTCAGAGCGTGGCGCTGGTTACGGGAGAGACCGACTTCAACCGTGGCGAGTGCGAGCGTTTCAAAGGCCCCTGGCTGTCCGAAATGGGCGTGCGCGCCAAGGTCTGGGTGGTGCCGAAGTTGGGCCATGCGGTGCCCAATGCCACGGTGCTGACCGAGGTCTTTGACTGGCTCGAAGCCGGCTTGCCCAAGCGGCGCGAGCTGGCCAAGAAATTCCCGACAACTTCCGTAACAGGCAAGGCCGCGCCGGCTCGGGCGGAGATCGCGGCGAGCATGCTGCAAGAGGGCAAGCAGCGCTTGCAGGCCAAGGAAACCACGTACAGCGGTCTGATGCTGCTCGTCGGCTGCGCCACGCGCTTCGACGACGCGCCGGCGTCCAAGGAAGCCCGGGAGCTGTGCGCGGAGTACGACGGCAAGGCGGTCAAGCCCTGGGAGGAGGAGAACGCCAACGAGGAGCGCCGCTTCGCGCTGGCGAAGGTTCGCGCCCTGGACGCTTACGCTTCCGGGCCGCTGCCGGACCAGTACGTCAAGCAGCGCGCCGAGATGGCGAAAGCGGCCATCGTGCTCTGGGCGCAATTCATCAAGGACGGTCAGGACGCCAAGGCCATCGAGCAGGCCAAGCAGCGCATCCCGGCGTTGACGAAGCTGGCCGAGGGGAAATGAACGCCGAGTTCGTTTAGCCACGAACCGCAGGCGAGCGCTGGACTCGTGAGTTTTGTTACAATGAGTCAGGACGAGAGGTGCTTAATGCAACTCGAAAACTACTTCGATTTCCTGGCTCCCGATGACATCCGCATCAAGGGGCATCGGATCGGGATCGAGCACATTCTGTACGAATATGTCCACCGCGCGCAGACGGCTGAGGAGATCGCGCGGCGCTTCGACACGCTGGCGCTCGATCAGGTCTACGCGGCGATCTTGTACTACCTGCGCCACCGCGAGGCCATGGACGCCTACCTGGCTGATTGGCTGGAGCACGGTCGAGTCGCCCGAGAGGAAGCGGTGCGGAATGCCCCGGAGTTTTATGAACGCTTCGCCCGTCTCCTGCGAGAGCGTCAGGCACTCCCGGGGAAATCAGCATGATCGCCGGCTTCCTGCTCGACGAGCAATTGCCGGGTTGGTGGCGGCGGGAGATCATCGTCCACGCTTCGGAATTGAAAGTCTGGCGCGTGGGCGACCCGAACGCCCCACCTTTGGAATCGTCCGACGGTCTGCTGTTGGAATGGTGCGAATTGCACGACGCCCTGCTGCTGACCAACAACCGACGCAGCATGCCGGGCCATGTGCGCGACCATATCGCCGCCGGGCGGCACATGCCGGGCATCTTGACGGTCGAGCCCGACATGCGGATTGAAGAGTTGATCGAAGGAATGCTCCTGATCCGCGGCGCAAGTTTGGAGAACGAGTTTCAGGACCAGATTCGCTACTTCCCCCGCCTCTGAACGGAACCGCATCATGAAGCGGCCTACACATCGGTCGATCGGGTTGCTGGCTCTGGGCATCGTTGGCTGGGCCGTCTGGCCGGAGGCTCAGGCGCAGGTGACGCGCCTGCTGCCGCGCCCGGAGCCCGTGGCTGAAACCAGCTTGCTCATGGAAGGGCTGGCCCAGGCGAACTTTCGCGGCCTGAACCAGAACTTGCGCCAGCAGCCCGGCGACGTGGAATCCTGGGTCTTCATCCGCGGGCAGGCGCTGCTGGTCGCGGAGACGGGCAACCTGCTGATGGTCCGACCGCCGCGCAGCGGGGGGCAGGATGCCTGGCTGGAGCACGCCGCGGAAATGCGCGCTGCGGCCACCCGGCTCGCGCGTGCCGCTGCCGCCGAGGACTACGCCCGTTCCCGTCAGGGCCTGGCCGAACTGGCGAACACCTGCAACCGCTGCCATCAGAAGTTCCGCATCACGGTGCGAATTCCGCTCAAGGACCAGTAAGGACCGGGTCCAACCTCGTTTCCAGACGCTTGACAACCCCTCCCAGCGCCACTAGGTTTGTCCACATCGTTCGGCAAGATCGTCGGTTGCCGAGCGAATTACCCCGTGCGGGCGCTGCCGGCGTCGGCGGGTTGTCCCGCGCCTCTTGCCGAGCGCATCATCCCAGTCGAGGGCCTCATGTCTACAGATCCCCAAGTGACGGCTACTCCGCCCCCGCCGCCCCCGCCGCCCCCGCCGCCCCCGCCGCCCCGGCCGGTCGCGCCCGGGCCGGACACCTCCGCCTTGACCGAAATCAGGATCATCAGTCATTCCAATATCTTCTACTGGTGGCCGGTCTGGGCGTCGGGGCTGCTGATGGCGCTGCTGACCTTCTTCGGCGGTTACCGCATGGCGCTGGTTCCTGGTGAAACGGAGGTAAGTCGCCGCTGGGAGGTGAAGGCCGGGCCAGGCGAATTCGCCACCCGCGAGGGCGTGCTGGTCAAGACGAACGCCGACGGCACCTCGCGCGGCCACCTGCCGCCGGACAAGCCCGATCAGGTCGGCGGCCCCCTCTCGGAGCCGACGCCGCCGAAGCTGCGCGTGGCCAACTCCAGCAGTCTGGGCGTGGTCTGGGCCACGATCCTGCTGATCGTGATCGTCATCACCAACGTACCGCTGCGCGGCTTGTGGTCGGTGGTGGTCATTGTTATCATCCTCCTGATCTCGGTGATTTTCGGCCTGCTCGACTGGTGGAGCACGATCCTCGACACGCTCTCCGTGCTCGACATCCGCATCAACCTGGGCGGCTACCTGTTCATTTCGCTGATCCTCCTCGCCATCTGGCTGGTGTGCATCATTTTCTTCGACCGCCAGGTCTACATGATCTTCACGCCCGGCCAGGTGAAGGTGCGGCTGGAGATCGGCGGCGGTGAAACGTCCTACGACACCATCGGCATGGTCATCCAGAAGCAGCGCGATGACCTGTTCCGTCACTGGATCCTGGGCCTGGGCTCCGGCGACCTGGTCATCCGCACCTCCGGGGCCAACGCCCACGAGTTCCACCTGAACAACGTGTTGTTCGTGGGCCGCAAGCTGCAACTGATCGAGGAAATGCAGCGCGAACGCCCGGTCGTGAAGGGCTGATTGCAGCGCAGTTTCAGAACCCCGTTCGTAGTTCCGCCTTCAGGCGGCGAGTCGCTCGCGACCGCCTGAAGGCGGAACTACGAACGGTGCCATCGAACCAGACAGAGCGAACCGACGCCCATGCCGAAAACCTGCTGCTCGCTGGTTGCCTTGCTGCTCGCCGCGCCCCCGCTGTTCGCCGCCGATCCGGAACCGACCTTTCTCGACAAACCCCTCTCCCACTGGCAACGGCAACTCGACCACGCCGACGCCGCGAAGCGCCGCAGCGCCGCCTTCGCGCTCGGGAAACTGAACCGCGAGGCCGTTCCAGCGCTGGTGCGCGCCCTGGCGGACGATGACAAAGCGGTCGCCGAGTCCGCGGCCTTCGCGCTGGGCGAGATCGGCACGTCGGCTATCGCAGCGCTGCCCGCTTTGCTGAAATTCCTGAATGACCCGAAGGCCGAGCCTCGGTTGCGCCGCGCTGCCGCCTGCGCGGTCGGGGAACTGCGGCCCATTGAAAAGGACGCGGTGCGCTCGCTCCAGCAGGCCCTGCGTGACGGGGATGCCGGCGTGCGTCAGAACGCCGCCTGGGCGCTGGGCCAACTGCCCGCCACGATTGCGAGCGCTGCGTTGCCCGCGCTGCAAGAACGCTTCACGGATGATGATGCCCTGGTGCGTCGCGATGCCGTCGGCGCGTTGCAGACCTTCGGCCTGCAAGCACGCTCATTGTTGCCGGCCTTGCTGCAACGCCTGGCCGACGAGACCGACAGCGAGACGCGCCTGGCCCTGCTGCACGTGCTGGTCAACCTGCTCGGGCCGGAGGACGGGAGCGCAGCCAAGGTGCTGCGGGCGGCGCTGCACGATCCGAACGCCGAGACCGTGCGGCTGGCGGCGGTCGCGCTGGGCAACATCGGCGGCGACCAGGCTGCCGCCGCGGTGCCAGCGCTGCGCTCCGCACTGATGGACCCTGCGCTCGGCATTCGCCGGCAAGCGGTCGGCGCGCTGGCCAACATCGGCCCGGAAGCCACGGCGGCGGTGCCGGAACTGATGCAGGCCCTGAGCGACACTGATACCGAGGTGCAGAGCCGGGCAGCGCTGGCCCTGTCGCGCATCGGCGCGAAAGGGGAGCCCGCCGTGCCGCAGTTAGCCAAGCTCTTGCGTTCGCCCGCCCCGGAAGTCCGCCTGTACGCGGCGGAAGCCCTGGCGCGCATCGGCCGCAACCTCGAACCCGCCGTGCCGGACCTGGTCCGCCTGCTGCAAAGCGACCGCGAGTTAAAAGTCCGTCAGCGCGCCGTCTGGGCGCTGGGCCGACTCGACGACCTGGAGAAAGCTCCGCAGGCCCTCGCCGCGCTGGAAAAGGTATTGCACGAGAAAGACCCCGACACGCGCCTGGTACGCTACGAGGCGGCCCGCTACCTGGCGCTCTGCCTGCTGGAGAAGACCCCGCCGAAAGCCATCGAAATCCTGACCGCGATGCTCCGCGACGACAGCCTGCAAATCTACGTGCGCAGCGAGGCGAAGGCATCGAGCGGCGGCGAGAACAGCGGGGGCCGCACGGAAGTGAAGCCCAGCATCGGCGGCGACGGCCGCACCCTGCCGGCCCGCGCACTCGGCTTCATCGGCCCGAAAGCCAACCAACCCGCAGTGATCCGCGCCCTGGAAGCCCTCGCCAAATCTTCCGACCCGCAACTCCGCGAAGCCGTGCAGGAAACATTGCAGAAGCTTCGGAAGCAGTGAGGTGCCAACACAACGAGGCGAGCGGCGGGCGTGAGCCCGCTGTTCTCAGCGCCACAGAGTTGAGAGGCTCTCACCGATGACGGAGCAAGAGTGGCTGGAATCCACCGATCCAGGTCGAATGCAGATGTTTCTAAGCGAACAGGACGATTCGATGGATCGTAGATGGCGACTGTTTGCTTGTGCCTGCGGTCGCAGCGCCTGGCATCTGCTTCCGCCGCATGACCAGGAAAGAGTTGAAATGGCCGAGCGCCTTGCGGATGGTTGTGCCAACCCACAAGATCGAGCGGCTTTCGTGCCCGGTAACGAAGCCTGGGACGCTGCCCGATATGTTCGGAATGCTGCTTCGTATTTTGTCGTGCTGGCCGCCACGCGGGATGGGAGTCGAAAGTGCTTCGGTCCAGACGCTAACACCACGGTTTGGGCCGTTCATCGGGAAACGGATTACTACCGGCACCAGGTTGTCCTATTGCGTGAGATATTCGGCAACCCCTTTCGCCCCGTCCCCGTCGATCCCACCTGGCGCACGCCAACCGCAATTGCCATCGCGCAGGCTATCTACGACGAACGCGCCTTCGACCGCCTGCCCATCCTCGCCGATGCTCTCGAAGACGCCGGTTGCACGCATGTTGATCTGTTGAATCATTGCCGGCAGCCGGGCGAACATGTTCGCGGTTGCTGGGCAGTGGACCTCGTGCTCGGCAGGGAGTGAGCGCCCATGAGTGCATCGTTGGAGTCCGCGCCGTCCTCCGGTCAGTCGGCTGGGCCGTGGAAGAGCATCTTGCTGTCCATGCTCGTGCTGGCGACGGTCTTCGCGGTCCGTGGGCATCTGCTGGCCTGGCTGGTGGGCGGGCGCTATCGCTGGACCACGCTGGTTGTGGATTGCGTTGTGCTGGCGCTGGTCATCTTGGCGCTGCGTCTGCTGGACCTGGGGGTCAAACGCTGGACGCGACGCTGGCTCGGTGAGGCGACTCGTGCCCGGCGGGCGCTCGGCGTGGCGGTCAGCTGGTCCGTGGTGTTCCTGATTGCCGCTCCCTTCCTGATCGCCCTGGTGCAGTTTCATCCGCAGAAGATCGCCTGCGGCGGCACGCCCGCCGCGCTGGGCTTGCCTTACGAAGAAGTGACGCTGGCTGCCGACGGCTTGCAGCTGGCGGCCTGGCACCTGCCCGCTGCCGCGCCGGAACGGCCTGTAGTGGTCGTCTGCCACGGGCTGGGGGCCAACAAGCAGAACTTCTTGCCCGTAGCACAGCTGCTGCACGGCCTGGACTATCATGTCATCATCTTCGACTTTCGCGGCCACGGCGACAGCGACGGCCGGACATTCAGCTTCGGCGTCCGCGAAAGCGCGGACGTGCGCGCCGCCGTCGAGCAGGCGCGGGCGCTGCACCCGGCGAGCAAGATGTACGGCCTGGGCTACTCGGTGGGCGGTTCGGCCTTGTTGAAAGCCGCAGCCGAACTCCCGGACGGGCAAGGCTTCGACCGCCTCGTGCTGGACAGCACCTTCGCCCGCGCGGAAGATGTGGCCCTGCACTCCATGCTCTGGTTCTTCGGTCCGGTCAAACGGCCGGTGTGGTTCGTCGGCCGCTGCTGGGGCCAGGTCTTTACCGGGGTCGATGTCGGCACGCACAACCCGGAGGACTACCTCGCCCAACTGACCTGCCCGGTGCTGCTCATCCACGGCGACGCGGACGACATGATTCCGCCCAGCCAGGCGGCACGGCTGCAAACGACGGCGGGCCGGCACGGTCAGCTTTGGCTGGTGGCGGATGCGGGACACCTGCAACCGATGGGACACCCCGCGTATCGCGAGCGCCTGCAACAGTTTTTCGACCAGAATGAAAAAAACGCGCCATAACGAAGTGAACGCGCCGGCGGGCTTTCCCTGGAATAGTTGCTGTCGTCCGCCCGTCTATGTGTTCCGATGGAGTCGGCGTTGGTCCGTGGCCGGAGAATCCACCCGATGAAGCTGCCGATGGTGTCCTGCCGTTTCCCGATGATCGGGCTCGGAGCGTGTTTGCTGCTGGCGGCGTTCCTGGCGCTGCGGTCCCCGGAAGCGGAGCAGGTCCGCGCTGCCGTGCCCCCTGGGGTGGACTGTTCGCCCGTCGATCTGCTGCTGACGCCCGATGAACAATGGCTGCTGACCGCCAACCAGACCGCCCATACCGTCTCGCTGGTGCGGGTCGCGACCGGAGAAGTCGTGGCCGAGGTGCCCTGCGGTCAGCGGCCCACGGCACTGGCCCTGACGCCCGATGCCAAGCGCGTTCTGGTGACGGGCACCTTTTCGCACGACCTGAGCATCTTGTCGCTGCAAGACGGCAAACTGACTTCCCAGGCGACCGTGCGCCTGGGCTTCGAGCCGCGCGGCATCGCGGTGTCGCCGGACGGCAAGCGGGCCTACGTGGCGCTGACCTCGGCTCACGAAATCGCCGTGGTCGATCTGGAGAAGCCCGCCGTCCTACAGCGCATCCCGGTGGGCCGCTGGCCGCGCTACCTGGCCCTGACCGCCGACGGCAAACGGCTGGCGGTCGGCTGCAACGGCGACGGCGGGGTGGCGGTGGTCGATACCGAGACCGGCAAGCAGCTGTACCTCGAAGACTTCGCCGGTCTGAACCTGGGCCAGATGCAGATTTCGGCCGACGGCAAGTTCGTGTACTTCCCTTTCATGGTCTACCGCCAGCAGCCGATCACGCCGGGCAACATCCGGCTGGGCTGGGTGCTGGCCAGCCGGGTGGCCCGCGTCCGGCTCGATGGCCGGGTGCGGCGCGAAGCGGTGGCCCTCGATCCGCCGGGCAAGGCCGTCAGCGATCCGCACGGCATCGCGCTGAGCCCGGACGAGCAGTGGCTGGTCACGTCCGCCAGCGGCACGCACGAACTGCTGTTCCTGAAGCTGCCCGGCCTGGAATTGCAGGACTACGGCGGCACCGACCACATCCCCGCAGCGCTGCTCAAGGACACGGCTCGCTTTCAGCGCCTGCCGGTCGGCGGCCGGCCGATGGCGTTGCGTTTCTCCAAGGACGGCAAACGGCTCTTCGTCGCGAATTATCTGCTCAACGCCGTACAGGTGATCGATTTCGCTGGCCGCCAGGTCGAACGCACCATCGACCTGGGCGGGCCGAAGGAGCCCTCGCTGGCCCGCAAGGGCGAAGCTATCTTCCACGACGGGCAGCGGTCGCTCGACCAGTGGTACAGCTGCGGCAGCTGCCATTACGAAGGCCATACCAATGCCCTGACGATGGACACGCGCAACGACGGCCGCAACGGCAATTACAAGGTCGTCCTCAGCCTGCGCAACGTCACTCGCACCGGCCCCTGGACCTGGCACGGCTGGCAGAAGGAACTCGAACTGGCCATGCAGAAATCGCTGACCGATTCGATGCTCGGCCCCGCGCCCAAGGACGACGACGTGCCCGCGCTGATCGCCTTTCTGGAGACCCTCCAGCCGCCGCCGAACCCGCACCGCCTGGCGGACGGCACGCTGAGCGAAGCCGCCCAGCTCGGCAAGGCGGTCTTCGAGAGCGAAAAGGCTGGCTGCGTCCGCTGCCATTCCGGGCCGTACTTCACGGACGGCAAGCTGCACGACGTCGGCCTCGGGGTGCCGGGCGACGCCTACAAGGGCTTCAATCCGCCGTCGCTCGTCGGCGTCTACGACCGGCGGCTCTACCTGCACGACGGCCGCGCCCGCAACCTGGAAGACGTGCTGAAAGGTCCGCACAATCCCGCGAAGGTCACCGGGCGGGGCGAATTGACCCCGCTGGAGTTAAAGAACTTGGTCGAGTATCTGAAATCCCTATAACCACAATCACGTCCCTCTCCCCCGGCGGGAGAGGGGTTGGGGTGAGGGGGCTGAACGTTGCAACGGCTTCCCCCTC
>JAEUIF010000690.1 GCA_016795185.1 Planctomycetia bacterium
TCACCGGCGGCCAGTTCGCGCACGAAGACGTCGCCGCGCGCGTGCAGCAGCACCACGCCGGGCCGATTTGAGGCGGTGAAGCGGTCCATGAACATGCCGACCGGGAAGTGCGTTTGACGGTCGTTGCCGCTGCCGCTCACATACCAGATGTGCGGATCGAAAAAGTCGTACTGCACGGAACTGTCCGCCACCAGCAGCGTATGTTCGCGTGCATCGATGGCGTTGCCGGGCGCTAGCGGCACGGCGAACAGTTCGCCCGCATACATGCCCGAAAAGGCAATGCGGCCGGGTCCGTGGGCCTGCATCATGAACAGGGGCATGCCGCCGAACAGGCGCTTGAAGCCGGTGCGCATTGTGACTAGCGACGATTGCACCGTCGGGTCGCGCCAGAGCATGGCGTGGTGCATGAAGTACACACCGTCGCCCGCCGCCAGGTTCATGTCGGCCACGGGCGTCACGTCGCCTTCGATCTGACAGGTGCTGTGCCCGAAGCGGATGCGGGCCATGTCGCGGACGGGCGGCAGTTCCACCCAGCCCTGTTCCGTGCGCTGGGGCACCGCGGCGCTGCCAGCCCCGCAGGCCGGACAACTCAGTTGATCGGCCGGAAAGTGACAGCCACACCAGCGGCAAGTCGCACTGCCCGGCGCGGCGGAAGTCGCGGCATCGCTCATCGCTTGCTCCGGTAGGGGCCTTATTCGCTCGCCTGGTGGTGATACATGCTCTGGATGCCGACCCGGCCGGGACCAGTCAACCGCATCAGGCTCATGCCCGTGCCGCCGAAAAAGCCCGTCGTCAGTTGCTGCATTTCGGTCTGAAACTGGACGCTGGAATCCTTGTAGAGGAACCCGCCCGGTTCCACGAGCATGCTCTCGCCGGCGGCCAGGGTCCGCTGAAAGACGTTGCCGTAGCCGTGCAGGAGCAACAACCCCGTCGTCTGGCCTGTCACGAAGCGATCCATGAACATGCCCTGGCCGCCGAAGAGGATATTCGTCAGCCCCTTGATGCGCGTGTACGAGTAGTCGATGTGCTGGCTGCCGAGCAGGAAGGCGTGCTCGCGCACGTCGAGTTCCTGGCCAGGGTGCATGGGCAGCACGACCAGTTCCCCGCTGTTGTCGCGCGAGAAAGCCACGCGACCCGGTCCATGCGCCACCGTGACGATCACCGGCATGCCGGCCAGCAGGCGCTTGGTCGCGCCCTTGAGCGACAGCACGCTGAGCTGCGTTTGCGGCTGCTTCCAGAGCAAGGTGTGGTGCTCGAAGAAGACCGTATCGCCCGCGCCCAGGTTGACCTCGGCCACGGGCACGATCTGCCCGTCGATCTGGCAAACGCTGTTGCCGAAGTGAATCTCGGTGAGGTCGCGCAGTCGAGGGGCGGCGGTCCAGCCCGAATCAGACACTTTCATGCGCACATCGAGCGGCGCACCGCAACTGCGACAACTGACCGCTTCGGGGGTGTTTTGCGATTGGCACCATTGACAGACAAGGCGGTCCACCGGCATGCCTCCTGGTGATGGGTGCAGGTTGTCCGAGTGGCCTTCCGTGACGGGTTGGGCGTCGTCGTGTTGAACTTTACTTCGTGTTATCGGGGGCGTGCAAAGATTTTTTGCACTTGCCCGGCACGCGCATATAACAGCAGCATTCTCCAGGGCGACTCTCAGGGAAATCCCGATGAAGATTCACGAATACCAGGCCAAGGAACTGCTGGCGGCGGCGGGCGCGGCCATCCCGCGCGGCATCGTCGTGTCATCCGCCGCCGAGGCGGAAGCCGCCTTCGACAAGCTGGGCGGCCAGCCGGTGGTGTTGAAGGCCCAGGTTCATGCGGGCGGACGCGGCAAGGGCCGGTTCAAGGATAGCGGCAAGGACTTTGGCGGTGTCAAGTTCGTCAAGAACCGCGCTGACGTCGCTCCGATCACCGAGGTGATGCTCAAGTATCCGCTCGTCACCAAGCAGACCGGCGAGGAAGGGCAACCGGTCTCCAAGGTGTTGGTGCAGGCAGCCGCCGACATCGCCCGCGAGGTCTACGTCGGCATGGTGCTGGACCGCGCTCTTGGCAAGCCCATCCTGATGGCCTGCGCCGAGGGCGGTGTGGAGATCGAGGAGGTTGCCGCGCGCAGCCCGGAGAAAATCCTGAAAGCGGTCGTCGATCCGCACATCGGCCTGCTGCCCTGCCAGGCCCGTCGGATGGCTTACGATTTGGAGTTCACCGCCGAGCAGGCACCGAAGGCCGAAGCGATCATGACGGCGCTGGGCCGCGTGTTTCTCGACAAGGATTGCGCCCTGGCCGAGATCAACCCACTGGTGGTGACGCCGACCGGCGACGTGATCGCTCTCGACGCCAAGATGAGCTTCGACGACAACGCTTCGTTCCGCCACCCCGACATCGAGAAACTGCGCGACGAGACCGAAGAGAACCCGGCCGAGCTGCGCGCGGCGAAGTCCGGCCTGACCTACATCAGCCTGACGGGCAACATCGGCTGCCTGGTCAACGGCGCGGGACTGGCGATGGCCACGATGGACATCATCAAGTACCACGGCGGCGAGCCGGCCAACTTCCTCGACGTGGGCGGCGGTGCCAACAAGGACCAGGTGACGGAGGCTTTCCGCATCATCCTGTCCGACCCGCGCGTCAAGGCGGTGCTGGTCAACATCTTCGGCGGCATCATGAAGTGCGACACCATCGCGGGCGCGGTCATCGCGGCATTCCAGGAAGTGAAGCCGAAGGTGCCGTTCGTCGTCCGCCTCGAAGGCACGAACGTCGAGCTGGCCCGGAAGATGCTGGCGGACAGCGGCCTGAACCTGCAAACGGCGAACGGCTTGACCGAGGCGGCGAAGAAGGTGGTGGCGGCGGTGAAGTGAGCGCCGCTTGCGGCCTAGCGTGCGGAGGTAACGCCGATGGCAACCGTCGAAACGACGCTGATGACCGCGGACCAGTTTTATGAGTGGGCGAACCGTCCGGAAAACCGCGGCAGAAACTGCGAACTCGAACGCGGGAGGGTTGTCGAGATGTCTCGCCCAGGACGGCGGCACGGTCTGGTCTGCGGCAACGTCGTGCGTATTCTGGGAAATTACACCGCGGCACGGAAGAAGGGCTACGTTTGCTCCAACGACACCGGAGTCGTTGTCGAACGTGATCCCGATACGGTACGCGGCCCCGATGTGATGCTGTTCGACGACGTAGAGACGGTCGAACAGATTGATCCGAAATATGGCACGACTCCTCCGTTGCTGGCCGTCGAAGTACTGTCGCCCAACGATACACATGGCATGGTCATGGTCAAGTTGCTCGAACAGTTCGCCTTCGGCACGCGCCTGGTTTGGGTCCTCGATCCCGAGGCACGCATCGCGGTCGTTCACTATCCAAGCGGCAAGGATCGGGTGGTGCGCGAGCATGAGGAATTGGACGGCAACGATGTCCTGCCGGACTTCCGCTGCAAGGTCGCGGAGTTCTTTGCCCTGCCGGGGCGATGATTGGGCACAGCATAGATTGCCCGTTTGCAGTTTGGCGACATTCGAGAGATTCAAGTGCCTATTGCCCTCGGCCCATTACCACCGAGCCTTCGCGAAGTCGTTGCAAGTTGGGTTGAAGAGGGGCGTCGCACCGATCCTGCTAATTTCAACGCGACGATCAACGCGCGGTTTTTGTGTGGTGGTCCCAGTGGCAGCAGTTACCTCGGAGCTGACGGACAAATTTGGGACTGGTTTGTGTTTGACGAGTCGCCAACTCGAGCCGAGGACGATGCGCGGTTGGTCAGTATGGTCGTGTATGCCGTAGAGCGACTGCCCTGGCTTGCAGCCTGGTTACCCGCGCGACCAGCCACAGCCGTTGATTGCAAATCCTGTGGTGGCACTGGAAAAGCTCGACCGCCGTTTCCCCAGCCTATCCAGTGCCCAGAATGCGTTGGCCTTGGTTGGATTCCTCCTTTAAATAAGTGACTTGGCGTTTGTTGAGGGAATAGCAGTCCATGAGCATTCTGGTCGATAAGAACACGCGCGTCGTCTTCCAGGGCTTGGGCAAGGTGGGCACCTTCCACGCCCAGCAGTGCCGTGATTACGGTACCCAGGTCGTAGGCGGCGTCGTACCGGGCAAGGGCGGCACCGTCAAGGAAGGGTTTCCGCTCTTCAACACCGTGGCCGAAGCGGTGCGCAAGACCGGGGCCAATGCGTCGGCTGTCTTCGTGCCGCCGCCGGCCGCCGCCGATGCCATCCTGGAAGCTGCCGACGCGGGCATCGCGGTCATCATCGCCATCACGGAAGGCATTCCGGTGCTGGACATGTCGCGTGCGATGCCGTTCGTCCGCGAGAAGGGTGTGCGCCTGGTCGGGCCGAACTGCCCCGGCGTCATCACCCCTGGCCAGTGCAAGATCGGCATCATGCCGGGCCACATTCACAAGCCCGGTTCGGTCGGCATCGTCAGCCGCTCCGGCACGCTGACCTACGAAGCCGCCTGGCAGCTCTGTGAGATCGGCCTGGGGCAATCGACCTGCGTCGGCATCGGTGGCGACCCGGTCAACGGCACCAACTTCATCGACGTGCTCAAGCTGTTTAACGAAGACCCGCAGACCGAAGCGATCCTGATGATCGGTGAGATCGGCGGCACCGCCGAGGAGAAGGCCGCCGAGTACGTCCAGAAGCACGTCAAGAAGCCGGTGGCGGCGTTCATAGCGGGCCAGACCGCGCCGCCCGGCAAGCGCATGGGCCACGCGGGGGCCATCATCAGCGGCGGCAGCGGCGCTGCTACCGAGAAGATCGCGGCCCTGAAGGCGGCGGGCATCGCGGTGTCGGCGTCGCCGGCCGATTTGGGGACGACGATGCAGCAGGCGATCAAGGCGAAGAAGTAATCGAGTCAATGTTTAGCCGCGAGCCGCAGGCGAGCGCTGCGGACGCGGCGCTCGCCTCCGGCTCGCGGCTAAACATCAAGAAACTCTTTGACCGTCGTCACGCGATGCTCCTTCGCCGCGCGAAAGACCGCCTCGCACAGCGCGATCGTTTCCAGGTTGTCCCTTCCGCTGATCTCCGGTTCCTTCCCTTCCTCCATCGCACACAGAAGCTGAGCCATCGTGCCGGCGAACGCATCCGGAAACCAGACCTCCGACCAGCGCGGTTGCAGCCAGTAGCCGGGCTGCTGTTTCGTCGTGAAGTCCAGCGTACTCGGCGTCTTCGCGGGGTAGCTGGGCCAACCGATGGTGCCGCGCGCCAGGCCGTCGGTGCCTTCTACCCGCCAGCGGATGCCGATGTCGCTCTCGGAACCTTCCCGCGCTGGCCCGGTCCAGACGTCGTCCCAGGACGAAGCCCGACAGCCGTTGTCGTATTCCAGAATGTAGAGGTTGATGCCATCCGTGTGCGGGAAGCGGGTGCGCGGGTCGGGCCGCGTGCTGGCGAGGACGCGCTCGGGCGTGCCGAACCAGTAGCGAAACGTATCCAGGTGGTGAATGCTCATGACGTAGGTCGAGAGCGAATGTAGCTTTTCGCTCCAGGGCATCCAGTGCGGAATGGCGCGCATGTCGATGGTGCCGAGCACCGGTTCACCCAGCCAGCCGCGCCGGAGCACGTCCTTCAAGGCGCGCACCGACTGGTCGTAGCGCATGTTCTGATTGACCGCCAGCGTGATGCCGGCTTTCGCACACTGCTCCACGCATTCTCGCGCTTCCGGCACGGTCATCGCCAGCGGCTTTTGCGCGAGGATGCCGCGAATATGTCCCGCATGCTGCACCGCTTCGCGAATGACGCCGGGCTGTACGTCCGGCGGCACCGCGATGTCGAGCACTTCAATCGAATTATCCGCCAGAAGGTCGGCGATGGTCGCATGGCAGCGCGTCAGGCCGTGCAGTTCGGCGACGGCCTTCGCCTTGGCGTGGTCGCGCGCCGCGATGGCCACGGGGTTGAAGCCTGCCTGACGATACGCAACGAGGTGGCAGTCGCGGATGATGAAGCCGCTGCCGATGCAGCCGATGCGAAAGTCCTTGCGCCGCGGCCAGCGCGGCAGGTATTCCAGTTCAAGATTCATGCAAGCTCACCTTCCAGGTCGGTCGGTTGGACTGTGCGGGATAGTTGCGCAACGGTCGCTTTCCAACATGCGGCCAATTCCTCCAGCTTGGCGATCTCCAATTCGGTTGTATTCCCCAACGCACGGCAACGTGCCAGTTCGTCTTCGTAGGCTCGCCAACGATGGGCCGCGATCCTGAGGTTGGGCAGTTCGCGAAAACCGAATAGCCGATGCCAGGCCAGACTTGGCTCGTTGGCCAGGTGAACGTAACTATGCAATTGCGTTTCCCCCAGTTCCAGCAACTGGCGGATGACGTGGCCGACCATGGCGGTGGCCCAACCTTGCCTGGCGAACCGAGGGGCGACGAAGAGGCAATCGAGCAGATGATCTTGCGGGCGGCGCTTGATGAGTGCCGCCCCAATGATCTCACTTTGATGTTCCGCGATAATCGAGCACGGCGACCATTCCCCGCGCACGGTACCGAAAAAGCGCTGGCAATACTCCCGCCCGGTTCGCGCGAAGCGCGCCGCGGAATAGTCTGCGTATTCCGGCGCCCACGCGAATGCCTCCAGAAATGGTATCTCCAGACATTTGGCATCGGCCGGAATAACAGGCCGCATTCCTTCGCGGCACTCGAACTCTCGGGTTTGCAGGTCCAGGACTAGTTCGACGTGCAACTTTGCAGGTGCGATATGCGCCTTACCATCGCCATACCAGTACTGCCAGCCGACGCGGCGAGGCAACCCTTGAAAGCGAGCGAACGACATGCGGCGGTGGACGGAGCGCAAGCGTCGGAGTGGTGGCTTACGGGGACTGAGACTGGACATGAGCGACCTCGAAACCGTAGACGAGCCGATTCACTTGCCTTGAGAGGCCGATCCATGCACGGCTACGCGCACCTCTCTCGGACAGCCTCGAATTCTACGGATGCCTCATTGGCCGCGCATGAAAACCGCCGCGACGATCACGTAGCCAGCACGCGCAGTTCGCGCGGCAGCGGGAAACTGACGTGCTCCTCGCGCACGGTGCGGTTCTCGACCGTCGCCCCGTAGCGCTGCTTCAGGTAGCCGATGCACTCCTCGACCACGTCCTCGGGCGCGCTCGCACCGGCGGTGATCAGGACCGTGCGCGCGCCATTGAGCCAGGCGTCTTCGATCTCGTGGACGGTGTCCACCAGGTAGGCGGGCTTGCCGTGGCTGCGGGCGATCTCCGCCAGGCGCTTGCTGTTGGAACTGTTCTGGCTGCCCAGCACGATGACCAGGTCCGCCTCGGGCACCAATTCCTTGACCGCTTCCTGGCGGTTCTGCGTGGCGTAGCAGATGTCGTCGCGCGACGGGCCGACGATTTGCGGAAAGCGCCGCTTCAAGGCGCGGATGATCCGCTCGGCGTCGTCCACGCTCAGCGTCGTTTGCGTCAGGTAAGCCAGCTTCACGTCGGCCGGCAGGTCGAGGCGGGCCACATCGTCCTCGTCCTCGACCAGGATAATGTGCTCGGGCGCTTCGCCCATCGTGCCGATGACCTCGTCGTGGCCTTCGTGGCCGATGAGGACGATCCGGTAGCCGTCCTGCGCGAAACGCACCGCCTCCATGTGGACCTTGGTGACCAGCGGGCAGGTGGCGTCGATGGCGCGCAGGCGGCGGGCGCTTGCCGCGTTCCGCAATTCCGGCGAGACGCCGTGGGCGCTGTAGAGCACGGTACCGCCTTCGGGCACCTCGGCGATGTTGTCCACGAAGACCACACCGCGGCGCGAGAAGCGTTCGACCACTGGCCGGTTGTGGACGATCTCGTGGTAGACGTAGAGCGGCACGCCGAAGAGTTCGAGGGCGCGTTCCAGGCTCTCGATGGCCATGTTGACGCCGGCGCAAAAGCCGCGCGGATTGGCAAGCACGATCTTCACGGCAGCCTCCTTGGTTGCGGTTATCCTACCCTCTCTCCCTGGAACCGCCAAGCGGAGGCGCCAGTAAACAGCAACGCCATCCGGTGAAGGATGGCGTTGCGGGTGTTTCGCGAGCATCGTCGGTCGGTTACTTGTCGAACTCGACCTTGGTGACGGTGATGATCTGCTTCTTGTCCTTCTCGGACACGGTGCCCGTGGCCGAGCCCTTCTTGGACTCGGTGCAGACCGGCTTGTGGTACTTCTTCGAGCCGGCGTCATCGAAGAAGTAAGTCACGGTCTTGTCGCCTTCCTTGACCTGGATGACCGTATGGCACTTGGCGAAGCCTTCCAGCTTCAGATCGCACTTGGCGCAGGTGATGGTTCCCTTGAGGGTCTTTTCCTTGTCCTGCGCGTGGACCGACGCCACCAGCGCCAACGACAGAGCCAGGCCCAGTAGGGCCAGACGAACCGTCTTCATGTGTCGAGCCTCCCTTGATGAATTTTGGCCGGCCTGCCGTTGCTGACCGAACGCGGTCTCGGTATGGTCCGGCCCCAGGTTGCAGATGATACAGGTCGATTTCAGGCGGGGCAACAAGTTAATTGCCAAGTATTTCGGGGTGCGCTGGCTGCGGCTTCGCGCCGCACCGCCGCTCGCCCTGGCGCTTCGCGCTGGCCAGGCAAGCTGGGATAGCTGCCGCGCTCGGCCTGCGATTTCCTCGGTTGCTCAGCCAGGCAAAAACACTCGAGCGCGCGGGACGCCGTGCAGCCCTATGCGCCGCATTGCTTGCCCAGGTTCCTGGGGTCGCCGGGCCAATTTTGCCCGGCGGACAAGGTTTACCGATATTACGAGGCCAATCCGTTCTTCCAGCGAGAGCGGCTCTACCGGATGTGAAACCGATGCCGATGAAATGAGCGGCCGGGCGGAAATGAGGCGAAATGAGGACCGCTCGGCAAGCTGCGAATCGAGAACGGGTGACCGTCCTCTCCGGAGATTCGCGGCTCGAACGAACCCCTTTGGCTAGGAGAGCCAAAATGTTGACTCGCAAGCGCGTGCCCTTCGGTTGCCTGTGCCTGGCCCTGGTGGGATACCAGGCCCAGCCGGCTGCCGCTCAAATGTTCCCCGCCCTTCAACGTTCGACTTCCACCCAGCCGGTGGTCTACATGACCCAGGCGCCGGCGACTCCGCAAGCTCCGGCCGCCCCAACCACGCCGCAGGCTCCGGGCCGCCCGACGCCCGAGCAAATGGCCCAGGCTCCCCAAGCGCCCGCCGCCGGCTTCGGCGAAGCCGCCCCGGCCGGCACCGAAGGCACGGGCAGCTACGCCCCCCAGATGCTGGGCGATAGCCTGTTCATCAGCCCGGTGACCGCGTTCAACCTGAATCCGGCGTTGGGTCCCATCGGCCCAGTCACCCCGACCATCGGCCAGGGCAGCAGCGGTTCGCAGACCGCGAAGATCGATTCCGCCGGTATCAGCGGCATCAAGATTGCCGACAACGAAAGCCCGCGCCCCGAAGACCGGGCCGGCATGGCCATCAGCTACTTCACTGGCGTGTTCCATTCGTTGATCGCTCCGGCGTTCGGCGAGAACCGCATCCGCGTCACCCGCTTGCTGCTCAACTACGAAAAGACCTGTCTGGACGGTGACGTGTCGTTCGGCATCCGGGTGCCGTTCTTCCAGGTCAACACCTCGGGCAACGCCGGCGATGATTCGGTCTTTGGCTTCCCCGCCGCCGCTTCCAGCAGCACCGCTGCCATCGGCGACATCTCGCTGGTCGCCAAGGCCATCCTGGCCAGCAGTGAAGACGAGAGCAGCCTGTTCGTGGGCGGCCTGGTGCTGACGATTCCCACCGGCCCCTCGACTTCCTACTCGATCTTCACGGCCGATGACGACACCATCATCACCGACACCGTTGGCCCGACGATCTGGCAGCCGTACATCGGCTACCTGATTCAGAACACCGAAAACGTCTACGTCCACGGCTTCAGCTCGCTGGCGTTCTCGATGGACGACACCTTCCCGACCGTGTGGTTCAATGACATCGGCGTGGGCGTCTACCTGTACCGCGGCGCTCGCACCACCATCGTGGGCACCACCGAAGCGCACCTGACGACCCCGCTGGAAAACCGCGGCTCGCAGAACTTCCCGGTCGGTGCTCTGGACGTCCTGGTCAACACCTGGGGCGCTCACCTGATCTCCGACAACGGCTCGCGCTTCACGATCGGTGCCGGCTACCCGCTGACGGGCCCGAAGCCCTTCACCTGGGAACTGATGTTCCAGTTCAACTACGCCCTGTAAGCTCCTGACCCCTTCCGGTCAACCACGGGCCGTGGCGAATGCGTTCGCCGCGGCCCGATTGCTTTTTTGGTCCTCCCCTCGGCCATTGACGAACGCCAGCCACTCCGTTAGCGTCGTGCCTGTGACAGCCTGGCTTTGCTTCACGAGTTGCAGGAGTGACCCATGCACGTTCGACTGATCGGGGCGGCATTGCTGGTGGGTGGCCTGGCGGCGGCCGGCATCGCCGCGCAGGCCGACAAGGGAGACAAGAAAGTGGAGACGCGCGTGTTCGAGATGCGGACTTACTACGCCGCGCCCGGCAAGATGAAGGCGCTGCACGACCGCTTTCGCCATCACACCGTCAAGCTGTTCGAGAAACATGGCATGACGCTGATCGGCTTCTGGAGCCCGATCGACGGCAAGCTGGCCGACGAAAAGATGGTCTACATCCTCGCCTATCCCAGCAAGGAAGCCGCCGACAAGAGCTGGAAGGCGTTCCGCGACGACCCCGCCTGGATCAAGGCCAAGTCCGAGTC
>JAEUIF010000464.1 GCA_016795185.1 Planctomycetia bacterium
GCACCGGAGCTGTTCGCCCACCGCTGCGGCTCATTCTTTAGGAGTATTGAGATGTCCGTGCCATGGCAGCGCCCGCCCGTCATTCACCTGCGAGTCGACGGCCAGCGCCGCGTGGTGCCGCTCGCCCAGCTTGGGCAGTGAGATGTGAACTGCGAAACCGCAAGCGGCAAGCAAAACGGAGGGAAAGAACATGGCCATGCACGAAACCGACCTGCTGTTGAACATCCTCAACACGCTGTTGACCACGCCGCACCGCAAGCTGGCGGCGATCTGGCCGGTCCACCAGGAGATGGTCCAGAAGGACCCACGTTTCTACGTGCGCCTGGCCGCCTGGTACAACGACCACGGCGACGTCCGCGACCACAAGGAAATGTTCATCGTCAACCTGGCGCTGAGCGCGTTTCCGGGCCACCGCGACACCGGTCTGGCGCTGTTGCGCCAGCTGCCGCCGTATGAAGTCGCGCGCGTCGTGGACTTCATCAACGGGCGCAAGAAGAACGTCAAGGCGCGCGCCGCGCAGGGCGCGGAGCCGGCTGCTGCTGCGCCGACCGTCGTCGAGGACTTCGGTCTGTTCCGCAACCCGCCGCGCTCGCTGAAGACCGAGGTGCTGCGCTATCTGCGCGAGCGGGAGGCGGACGTCGACTGGTTCGACAGCACCGTGCTCATCGCCCGCAAGGCGATGAAGCGGCTCTACGCGCTCTTGCACGTCGCGCCGGGCGACCGCGCCCAGAAGATCTTGTTCGACCAAGCGCCTCCGGCGGACAGCCGGCTGTTCGCGCTGCGCGAGCTGGCGAAGGCCGGCAGTCCGGCGGAGCAGGCCCGCGCCATCGTCGCGCACCAGATCCCGTACCGCGTGGCGGCCACCGTCGTGCGCCAGCTGACGCCGACGGTCCTGCTGGCGCTCATCGAGCGCATGACGCCGCAGGAACTGATCAACAACCTGGCGGCGTTGCAGCGCCGCGGTGCGCTCGACAACCCGGAGCTGAAGGCGCTGGTCGAGGAAAAGCTCGAGGCAGCGCAGTCGGCCCAGCGCGTCAGCGCGTTCAAGGCGGAGGAAGCGGTCAAGGCAGCCCCGCAGTTGTCGGCGGACCTCAAGCGCCAGCTGGAGGCCGTCGCCGACGTGCAGGTGAAGGCCAAGGGCCGTATTCGCCGGCCGACCGCGTTGCTGATCGACAAGTCGGGTTCGATGGACCAGGCCATCGAGCTGGGCAAGCGGATTGGCGCGATGATCTCGGCCATCTGCGAGCGCGACCTGTACGTCTACGCCTTCGACACGATGGCGTACCCGATTGACCGCGCCGGCAGCGACCTGGCGGCCTGGGAGCGCGCTTTGCAGGGCATCGTCGCCGGCGGCGGCACGTCCTGCGGCGTGTCCCTGGACTTCATGCGCCGCAAGGGCCAGTACGTCGAGCAGGTCATCGTCGTGACGGATGAGGGGGAAAACTCCGCGCCGTACTTCGTCGATGCGTTGCAGAAGTACCGGCAGGAACTGAAGGCCGACCCGACCGTCTGCTTCGTGCGCACGCCGGGCAGCAGCGGCTACCTGGAGGAGCGCTGCCAGCAGGCGGGCATCCTGGCGGATGCCTTCCAGTTCCAGGGCGACTACTACTCCCTGCCGAACCTCGTGCCGCTCCTGACGCGCCCGTCGCGGCTGGAACTGCTCATGGAGATCATGGAGTACCCGTTGCCCGTGCGTAAGCCGGCGTAGGCCAGGTCCGACACATCCATTTCTTGAATTAGCTGACAGCTATCAGCCATTAGCTGTCAGCTAATTCAAGCCCAAGTGCAGCAACTGGAATGGAACCGCAACCAGAGAGGTCTTTGCCACCAGAGAAACCAAATATCGGTGAACCTGAATGAACGGCAAGTGTCTATCGATTACAGCCAATCACCCGCAACGTATTTTCCGCTGCCCGACCGCGAGAGCATACACACAGCTTGCATATCTGTTATTGTTCGCTCTCGGAACTTGCAGCGGTAAATTTTCGTGCTAAACCGCAAGCGGCGGCGTGCGATAGCCGCGAGCGGCCCCATTGCGGAGGATTCGACCCATAAACCCTGCAACCCTGAACCTGACACCCACTGCCGCGCACCTCGAAGCGCCGTCGCCAATCCTGTTCAACGCCTATAAGCATCATGCGGGCATCCTGCGACAGCGCATTCAGCAGACAGTTGCCGCCGGCCCCGCGGGTCTCGACGACTTTGCTCGGGAACTGGTCGTGCTGGGCACCGAATTGATGGACCTCTATCACGGCCGTTGTACCCCCACGGAGGTCGGCGAGCAGGTGCTCGTTCGCTTGAGCGCTGACCAGCGCTTCGCGTTTCCGGAATTTCGCGATTGGATCAGCGCGGGCGGTGGCTATCAGGTGATCGAGCTGCCCGTGGATCAGTCGCGCTGGGTGTTGCGCCTGGGGGAAGAGGGCGGACGCTATGTCCACCTGCACCCCGGCCGCTGGTCGCCGCAGACGTGCCGGGTCCGGGCCAACGTGCTGAAGACGGCGTTGCTGGTTCTCGCCGACGTGGGCCTGCACGGCGGCGAGCCGCTGGCCTTGCCGCGCGTCAACGCGGTTCGCCAGCGGTATCTGGGGCTCGCGCCGCTGGGCCGCGACCTGTCGGGCAACCAGGGCATCGGTGAGATCATCGGCTTACTGCAAACTTAACGCTCGCTCGCTGCGCAAGGGCAACGACTCGATCCGGTACGCCTTGGACAACTTGGCCTCTTTTTCCGCCCGATGAACGACAGAATCTGCGAAACTCGGTCGGCAGTCCGTGCGTCCATCACGTCCGCCGACGAGGTTTGCTCATGCCGGCCAAGAAGCGTCATGCTTACAAGGAAGTCCGCTTGCAGCAACTGCGGAGCTTTTGCGAAACCGCTCGCCTGGGCAGCCTGACCGCGGCGGCGGCCTCGCTCGGCCTGGCGCAACCGACCATCTGGGAACAGGTCCATGCCTTGGAGCACGTCTTTGCCGCCAAGCTGGTCGAACGTCATGCCCACGGTTGCCGGCTGACTCCCACGGGGCGAATGCTCGCCGAACTAGCATCGCCGCTGGTGGCCGGTATCGATTCCTTGCAACGCAACGTGCGGGAAGCGTTGCAGCTTCAGGAAAGCCGGCTGACCGTCGCAGCCACGCCGCGCATCGTCTACGAGGATTTGCCGGCGGCCATCGTCGAGTTTCAGCGGCAACACCCGCAGGTGGTGTTTCGGCTGATGGAGCAGAGCAACGAACAGGTCATCGCCTCGGTCGAATCCGGGGAGGCTGACTTGGGGCTGACGCTCGAACGCGAACCGACTCCGGCCAATCCCTGGCTGTCCTTCGAACTCGGCTACGAACTCGACCTGATGCTGGTGACGCCGAAGGACCATCCGCTGGCAGAACGTCGCCGGTTTCAGCCGCGCGATCTGCTCGACTTTCCGCTGGTCAACGCGCCCGATGGTCTGCCCGATGCCGCGATCACGGCCGCGCTGCACAAGCTCGGCGTCTTCGCGCAACCGCGCCGGGTCGAAGCCTTTTACACCTCGGCGATTCGCCGCTATGTCGAGCTGGGGTTCGGCATCGGCTTGATTGTCGGCCTGCCGGGCCACCTGCCGGCGACCAACCTACACGAGCGTTCGCTCAGTCGTCATTTCGGACGGATTCCCGTCAGCCTGGTGCAGCGCCGCGGGGTGCTGCCGCACGGCGCGGCGCATAGTTTTGCACAGACCGTCAAGACTGTCCTGCAACGACCGAACGAGCCGTAAAGCAACTGGCGCACTGGGTGACGCCGCGCCGTCATTTCTGCTTGTGAACCTCGGGACGGGGTTGGTACATTAGCCGAAGGTAAGTTTCGATTGACCGCGAGAGGAAAGGTGGGCTCACGGACAGTCGCGTTCGTGAGCCTTGTCGTTTGAACCGCGACTTGCGTGGGGACCAAGAGCCGTCATGATTGCCGAGTCGCCGAATCCCGCACTCTCGGCCGCCGAGCTGACCTTGCAGGCCTACCTGCTCGGCACGGTGGAATTCGAGGCTGCGCAGAGCTGGCAGCGGCGGCTGGTCTATCAGGTCGGCGGCGACCGACGGAGCGCTTGCCTGCTGCTGTGTGAACATCCACCGCTCATCACTATTGGCCGGCAGGGCAGCTGGGGCCAGTTGCGCTTCGAGCTGGACGAACTGGAAGCGCGCCGCTGGCCGGTGCGCTGGGTGAACCGCGGCGGCGGCTGCCAGCTGCACGTGCCCGGCCAACTGACGGCCTACGCTGTCGTGCCGCTCGACCGCCTCGGGCTGGGCTTGCAAGCTTACCTGGACCGCTTGCAGCAAGTGGTCGCGGACGTGCTGGCCGACTTCAGCGTCGTCGCCGAACGCGCGGCGGATCGTCCCGGCATCTGGGTCGGCGGGCGACCCATTGCTACCTTCGGCGTGTCGGTGCGCGACTGGGTCGCTTACTACGGCTGCGTGCTGAACGTCGCGCCCGACCTGCTGCCGTTTCGGCGCATCAGTTGCGGCGGTCCCAGCGAACCGCCGATGACCTCGCTGGCCTGCGTGCGCCACGGCGCCGTGCGGCCGGCGATGGTGCGCGAGCGATTCGTCGAGCATTTTGTCGCGCGGTTCGGTTTCGCCCGCACTGCGGTATTCTTCGACCATCCCGCCCTGAACAAGAGAGCGCCATCCGATGCGGTCGCTGCACGTCCTTCCTGAAGCCGTCCCCGAACCGACCCGGCGGTTGCCGTCGTGGCTGAAACGGCCGCTGCCGCGCGGCAACGAGAACTTTTTCACGCACGACCTGTTGCGCGAACTGCGCCTGGAAACCGTCTGCGAGAACGCCCGCTGTCCCAACCGGCCCGAGTGCTACGCGCGCCGCACCGCCACCTTCATGATCCTGGGCAACGTTTGCACCCGGCCGTGTGGCTTCTGCTCGGTGCCGCGCGGCCAGCCGGAAGCCCTGGAGGACGATGAACCCGCGCGGGTGGCGGAAGCGGCCCAGCGTCTGGGGCTGAAGCACGTCGTCATCACGTCCGTGACCCGCGATGACTTGCCGGACGGCGGGGCGGACCACTTCGCTCGCTGCGTCGAGGCGGTGCGCGAACGCACGGGCGCGCAGGTGGAGGTACTGACGCCGGACTTTCTCGGCGACCTCGCCGCCATCGACCGCGTGCTGGCGGCCCGGCCGGACGTTTACAACCACAACACCGAGACGGTGCCGCGCCTCTACAGGAAGGTGCGCGGCCGCGCCGACTATCACCGCAGCCTGGACCTGCTGGCTCATGTCAAGAACACCCATCCGGAGATCACCACCAAGAGCGGCCTGATGCTCGGCCTCGGCGAAACCACGGATGAACTGCTGGAAGTGCTGGCGGACCTCCGCGCCGTGCGCTGCGACATGCTGACGCTGGGGCAGTATCTCGCACCGACGTTGAAGCACATCCCCGTGGTGCGTTATCTGCCGCCGGCAGAGTTCGACGAACTGGCGGTGCTGGCGCGGTCGCTGGGCTTCGAGCAGGTGGCCAGCGGGCCGTTCGTCCGCTCCAGCTATCACGCCGACGAAATGGTGGTCAGCCATGCCCGGTGACATCGTGCTGCCCGAACTGGGGGCCAACCCCGTCTGGCTCAGCATCTGGTTCGCCGACCTGGGCGACGAGGTCTACGAAGGCGACCGCCTGGTGGAAGTGCTGGTGCGCGGCGCGACCTTCGATGTCGCCGCACCGGCCACCGGCCGACTCAAGGAAAAGCGGGCGCTGCCCAACGACCGCCTGGAAACGGGCCAGGTGCTGGGCGTCGTGGAGTAAACCCAGGCGTGGATCGCGTTTTCGCCCCACCCTCCTGGGTCGCTCACTCGGGACGATGTGCATGAACGACCACGACCAGCGTTTCAAAACCCTGCTGCACGAATTCCTGGCCGAGTTCTTCGAGGCGTTCTTTCCGGTGTGGAAAGCGCGTTTTGACTTTTCCAGCGTGGAATGGCTCGACAAGGAAGCCATCGCCGACCCGCCCCAGGGAGAGCGCCGCTACCTGGACATCGTGGCCAGGTTGCGGGCGACGGAGCCCATTCCCACCCCCTTTGCCGCCGAAGCTGAATCCTGGCTCGCGCTCCTTCACATCGAGATCGAGTCCGCCGACAGCGTGAAGCCATTGCGGTCGCGGATGGCCGACTACTACATGCTGCTTCGCCGCCGGTATGGCTTGCCCGTCCTGCCCATCGGCCTGTATCTTCAAGTGGGGTTGGAGGGCATCGGTCGAGACGTTTACGAAGAAAGTGTTTACGACCTGCCGCTGTTCCGCTTCGAGTATCTGTACGTTGGACTGCCAGGCCTGCCCGCCGAAAAGTACGTCCGGGGGGACAACCCACTGGCAGTGGCCTTTTCGACCTTGATGAATCAGTCTCCCGAGCAGCGCGGCCGACTGGCGGCGGAAGCCCTGCGGCGCATCCAGGAATTGCCCAACAGTGCATGGCGCAGGTTCTTGCTGGGCGAAACAGTGATGGCCTATCTGCCGCTGGAGGGCGAGCAGCGAACCGAGTTCGAGCGTTTGCTGGACACGGAACCCTATCGCGAGGCGAAGACAATGGAAAACACCTTACTCAGCCATTGGCGGGAAGAATTTCGGGAAGAGGGCCGTCAAGAGGGCCACCGCGAGGCACTCGCGATCGTCCTGAAGCAACGTTTCGGCCGGCTCGATCCCCAGGTCATACAGAGACTCGAAGCACTACCGTTGGAACGGGTGCTCGAATTGCTCGAACAGGCGCTTGCCGCAGGTTCGTTGCAGGAACTGGGGCTCATGGACTGATCGCCCCCCACCACGCTTGACCAAGAACATGGCAAACGGCCCCTTCATTTCCCTGGACGGCATCGACGGTACCGGCAAATCCACGCAATGCCGGCTGCTGGCCGACTTGTTGCGCGACTGGGGGCGCGACGTGGTGGTCTGTGCCGATCCGGGCGATACCGCCGTCGGCAATCGGCTGCGCGAACTGGTGCTCGGCAAGCAACACGCACTGGCTCTACCGTGCGAGGCGCTGCTGTTCATGGCCAGTCGGGCACAACTGACCGCCGAGGTGATTCGGCCCGCGTTGGCGGCCGGCCGCGCCGTGATTTCCGACCGCTTCACTCTCGCTAATGTCGTGTACCAGGGGCATGCGGGCGGTTTGGATATCGAGGAACTCTGGCGCGTGGGCCGGCTGGCGACTGGCGGCCTGGAGCCCGAGCTAACTGTCGTGCTGGACCTGCCAGTCGAGACCGCGCAGGCTCGCCGCAACCGCCCGCCGGATCGCGTGGAAAGCCGGGGGCGCGACTATCACGAACGGGTGCGGGCCGGGTTTCTCGCCGAAGCGCGCCGTCGGCCCGAGAGCATTCAGGTCGTGGACGCCGGCCAGACCGTGGAAGTCGTCTTCCAGCAGGTCCGGGCCCTCGTCACGCAGCGGTGGCAACGGTCATGAGTTGGCAGCACATTCGCGGGCATGAAGCCCTGGTGAGTGAATTCGCGCACGCTTTTCGTCGCGGACGCCTCGCGCATGCCTATTTGTTCACCGGCCCGGCCGGCGTCGGCAAGCGACTTTTCGCCGTCGAACTGGCCAAGACCCTGCTTTGCGAACGTGCGGCGACCTCCGACCCCTGGCAAGCGTGCGATGGCTGCGCGTCGTGCAAGTTGGTGGCAGCGGGCAATCATCCCGACCTGGCCATCGCCGGGCGTCCCGAGGATGCCAACGAGCTGCCGATCCAGGTGGTGCGCGACTTGTGCCAGACGCTGGCGCTGAAATCGGCTTTCGGCAGAGGCAAGGTTGCCATTCTCGACGACGCCGACGACCTCAACGAAGCGGCGGCCAACAGCTTTCTGAAGACGCTCGAAGAACCGCCCCCACAATCGCATTTGATTCTGGTCGGCACCAGTGCGCAGGCGCAATTGCCAACGATTCTCTCACGCTGTCAACTCATCGCATTTCGGCCGCTGCCCGATGCCGTCGTGCGCGATCTGTTGCGCGCTCAGGACGTTGCGGAAGGCACGCTGCTGGAGCGTGTCGTGAAGCTCGCCAATGGCAGCCCCGGCCAGGCGCTGGCACTCGCCGATCCGGAACTGTGGGACTTCCGAGGCGCCCTGATCCAGGCCATTGCACGGCCGCCGCTCGACAGCGTCGCATTGTCGCAACAGTGGATGCAGTTCATCGAGAAGGCTGGCAAGGAATCCGTCAACCAGCGACGCCGGGCCAGCTTGACTCTGCAACTGCTGCTGGATTTTCTGCACGATACGCTGCGCGTTGGTGTGGGCGCTGGCCCGCGCAGCGCGGAAGCAGACGAACTGCCGTTGTTGCGCGAACTGGCGGGCCGGGGCGATCCGGACGGCATGCTCGATGTGATTGAACGGGTTCTGGAAGCGGAAGTGCAGGTGAATCGCTACGTCCAGTTGGTGCTGGCGATCGAAGCGCTGTGCGACGCGCTGGGACGTGGGTTACAGACCGGTACAGCACGCTAGGAAGCGAACCGGCCGCCAGACGGCGGCCGGTTCTGAATACAGCTACTTGATGCCAGCCTTGGCGGCCTCGCCAGGGTCAACGACCTTCAACGCATTGGCGGCGGCATTGCGGACGCCAGCGTCCTGGTCGGTACGGAAGAGTTGCAGCAGGGCGGGTGCGTGCGGCTTGGCCTTTTCGCCAATCTCGCCCAGCGCTCTGGCCGAGTACAGGCGCACTTCCTTATCCTTGTCCTTCAGTGCCTCGCCCAGCGGTTCCATCGCTTCGCGCTCGGGCGCTGACCCCATCTGCGACAGCGTCAAGGCCGCGAACCGGCGCAGGTCGTCGCGTTCGTCCTTGAGCAAGACTACGAGCGCGGGAATCGCTTCCATCGTCTGCGGCCCGATCTTGTTGATGGCTTCGACGGCCGCCTTCTGCACTTCGAGGTTCTTGTCCTTCAGCGCGGCGATCACGTCCGGAATGCAGCGTTTGCCCACTGGGCCAATTTCACCCAGGGCATGGATTGCAGCCCGCCGGACCTTTTCATTCTTGTCCTTCGTAGCCTCGATCAAAGTTGGCACTGCCTCGCGGGCCTTGGGGCCGATGCCGGCGATGGCGTCCATCGCTCCCTCGCGCACGCCGTCGTCAGAGTCCTTCAGCATCTCGGTGACGACCGGCAGCGCCGGTTCCGCCTCCCGGCCAATCTTGCCGAGCGTTTGCGCGGATGTCTTGCGCACCCAGTTGTCGGAGTCCTTCAGCTGCGTTACCAGGGTCGGCACGGCGGCCTTGGCCTCCTCGCCGCGCGCCGCGAGCGCCTTGGCCGCCGCCTCGCGCAGCTTCTCGTCCTTGTCGCGCAGCACCTGAGCCAGCGCGACATCAGCGCCGGGCGCCTTTGGGTTGTCCACCCAGTACTTGGCGGGCTGGCCTTGAATCATGCCTTCCGCATTCGAGGCCGCCGGCGCGGTGCTGCCGTCCGGGTTGACGGTCACTTCGCCGCTGCCGCCCTCGGGCTTGGCGCACCCGGCCAGAGCGAACAACAGCACGCAATAGCCGAACTTCTTCATGGTCACCCCCTTCAAGGATGCGAACCGTCTCCCCCGTTCCCGGCAGCGCGACCGGTGATGTGCGCCCCGCCGCTCACTGCTTGACGCGCTTCCAGATTTGCGTGTTCTTGCTCTTGTCGTCGGTCAAGGTCAGCGTTTCCTTGGTCACCTCGACTTTGCGGTTTTCCTTACGCTGGAGGCCGCCCTGTCCGAATTCCATCTCAATGTGCTGGTCGTCGGTCCAGCGGTACTTGCCATCCACGCGGATGCCAATCAGCGGCACCGGCCACGAAACCGTACCATCCTTGCTGAACTCACCGACCACGACCTTGCCGCCAATATCCGTGGTTTCCCACTTGCCAAGAATCATGTCCTGCGGTTTGGAACCGCAGGCCGGGAGCAGGAACGCGAGAAGGGCCGCCAGGAACCAGGCTGCTTGGCGCATCGCGAGTCTTCTTTCTGAACGTGGTGGCAAAGGCACGCGGGAGCCAGCGCGTGGCCTACTTTCCGCCAAACTGCCAGGGAACCGCGCAAAAGGCAAAAGGAAAATCGAAAAGCCAAGAGGCCGCCGGTGCGCTGGCTTCCCTGGACTGGATAAACTCCCCAGTTTATGGCAAGATTGCACCAGTGGAGCCGTTCCGGCGGCTTCTCAGTCCCAGGGATTCGCACGCACGCTAGCCCTTCGCGTTCCGAGGAGGACCGATCGATGCGCCAATTACCAATCGCTCTGCTCCTGAACTCACTGCTTTTGCTCGGGTGGACTGGTTCCGGAAAGGGGCAGTCCGTGAAGTCGATTGACGTCAAAGACCTCAACGGCGCGGCGGCGGCACTGAAGAGCACCAATTCGGCAGACCGCGCCGCGGGGCTGTCGTTCATCGCGCTGCTCGGGCCAGAGGCCAAGGGCCAGACTCGCGAGGTGGTCGGTTCGCTGTTCGATCCGAGTGCGGACGTCCGTAGCTGGGCGCAGAAGGCGTTGCCGAAGGTGGACCCGAATCTGGCAGGGCCGGTGATGTCGCTGGTGCAAAACCAGGATCCCGCAGCGCAGCTCAAGGCCGTGCAGCAGATCGCGCAGATGGGCCAGAACGCAGCGCCGGCCGTGCCCGCGCTGCTCGTTTTCCTGGAGAAGTCCAAGGGCGCGGAACACCTCGCCGCCGCCACGGCACTGGGCCAGATTGGCGCCAAGGACCCAGCGGTGGCCCCCGTGCTGGCGAACATCGCCATGAAAGACCCCGATCCGAAGGCCCGGCAGGCCGCCATCGCGGCGCTGCCCAAGCTGGAGAACCCGCAAGGGGCGATCGATGCCTTCGCCGCGATGCTGAAGGATACCAACCCCGAGAATCGCTCCACCGCGGTCAACGCGCTCGGGGCCATGGCGGGCACGAACAAGCAAGCCATGTCCGTGCTGCAAAAGGTCGCGCAGTCCGATCCGTCGCCCACGGTGCGGGCCGGCGCCACGCAAGCCATTGACAAGACCAAGAAGAAGTAAATGCAGGCCCCAGCGCCGCTGGCGGCTTCGCGATTAGCATCGCACTGAGCCGCCAGCGGCCGTTGGGGACCGCTACCGCCGCCCGCCACTTCTGCTTGACACCACCCGCCCGTTCGCTATAAGGCCCTCACTTCCGACTGCACAAAGCCGTGAAGGACAGGAATCCACAGCCGGCCGCGACTTCGCGCCCGCGCTGCGGCACTGGGGGCGGTGCGTATTTCGTCGCAGACACGATGCCAGATACCGTAACCACCATCGCCGAACTCCAGGATGCCGTCCGCCGGTTCGCCGCCGAGCGGCAATGGGAGCGGTTCCACACGCCCAAGAACCTGGCGATGGGGCTGGCTGTCGAGACCGCCGAATTGATGGAGCATTTCCTCTGGCTCGACGGTGAGGAATCGCGGCACGCGGCAGACGATCCGGCGAAGCGACAAGCGATCGGCGAAGAACTGGCCGACGTGGCGAACTATGTCTTGAACCTCAGCCTCGTGCTGGGCATCGACCTGAGCGACGCCATTGTCGCCAAGATAGCCAAGAATGCACTGAAGTATCCGGCTGAGCAATATCGGGGGCGGTGGACGACCTGAGCGTGCGACGCGCGGACTGCGCTCCGCCAGGAAAATGGCAAAATGCAGCGCCATGCGAATAATTCACTTTTTGCAAAGATTTGGTTGCGAAAGCGGAGTCGGAGGGGTATCTTGTCGCCTCACTCTTCCTCATCCGCCCGATTTTCCAGCATGCCGCAGCCACGACGGCTGCTGCTCGGGGGAAGGATTCCCCCACCTTATACCCACTGCGTTGCGCGCGAAGACTCCTTGAAGATTGCCCGCGCCATCGTCCGGTTCGCGCCGGGCGATAGGTGTCGCCGAGCCTATCCTGGAGCGGTTCGCTTGACCTTGAGTGGGGAATGAAGCGTTGCTAATATCCGGCGGAGGTTGAGACTGCGGCGATCCTTGAGCAGCATCTTCCAGGTTTCCTCACCAGTCGATCGGCCACTGCCGGCAGCACAACGGAACGAGGGGCGGAGGCGTGGCGCACCCATGGAGGGGGCTTCGCGCGCCGTGGCGAGGGGAGGATGCCTCATGAATGCAGGGCGTACCGAGAAGGAGCAGGTCCGGGTACACATCCGCTGGATGATTCGCCGGGACATGCCCGAAGTCCTGTTGACGGAGCAGGAGAGCTTCGAGTTCGCCTGGACCGAGGAAGACTTCCTGCGTTGTCTGCGGCAACGCAACTGCATCGGCATGGTGGCGGAGCAGGGGGAAAGAGTCGTCGGCTTCATGATCTACGAGCTGCACAAGTCGAAGCTGCATATCCTGAACTTCGCGGTCAATCCAAGCCAGCGACGCGCGGGCATCGGCGGCCAGATGGTCTCCAAGCTGATCGGCAAGCTCTCCAGCCATCGGCGCACCCGAATCACGCTCGAAGTACGCGAAACCAACCTGGCGGCGCAGCTCTTCTTCCAGAAGCAAGGCTTCCGGGCCGTGCGCGTACTGCGCTCCTACTACGAAGACACGGGCGAGGACGCCTTCCTGATGCAGTATCGCATCGCCGAGGATGTCGGCGACGAGCTGGAGGAAGCCCCGAGCCATATCTCGCAGTACGAAGAGAACTAAGCGGGACCAGCGCAATCCAAGGCCGCTAACGGCTTCGCACTTACCTTGAACGTGCGCAGCCGCTAGCGGCCTTTTATGATCGCTTAACTTTCGTAGGGTCCGCGGTGCGGACCATTGACCGGCAGATCAAGGCAGCAGTAGTGGTCCGCACCGCGGACCCTACAACAGGGTATTGCCGCCGTCGGCGGTGAAGACTTGCCCCGTCACGTAGGACGCCTCGTCCGAGGCCAGGTACAGCCCCAGGAAGCCGATCTCCTCCGGTTGCCCGACGCGCGGGATCGGCTGTGTCGCTTCGAGCGTCGTGCGATAGCTTTCGTCCTTCCAGAAGAATTCGCTGAAATCCGTTTGAATCAGGCCCGGAGCGATGGCGTTGCAGCGCACACCGCGCTTGCCGAACTCCTGGGCCCAGCAGCGCGTCATCATGATGAGCCCGGCCTTGGTGAAGCTGTAGAGCAGCCCGCCCGGCTGCGGTTTCAGTCCAGCGATGGACGCGATGTTAATGATCGAGCCGCGCCCGCGCTCCAGCATTCCCGGCACGGTCAGACGTACCAGGCGCAGCGCCGCCTTGACGTTGACCTCGATCATCTTGTCGAGCATATCGTCGGTTACATCCAGCGCCGGCCCCTGCCCGATGTTCGTAGCGCTGTTGTTGACCAGCACATCGATGGGGCCAAGTTGTGCTTCCGTCTGACGGACGAGGTTCTCCAGTTGGTCCAGGCGGCCGACGTGACACGCCAGCGGCACGACCTGGCCCGGCAGACCCCTCAACTCGGCGGCGGTCGCTTGCAAGTTCTCCAGCTTGCGGCTGGCGATGACCACGTGCGCGCCCGCTGTCGCCAGCCGATGAGCGATGGCCTTGCCGATGCCGCGCCCGCCGCCGGTGACCAATGCGACCTTGCCCGCCAGCGAAATGCCCGCGCTCATGTGCCGTTCTCCAACCCAGGTGCTTGACAGGCCCGCGCCGGCGCTGGCATAACTGCCATCGCACCAATCCAGGAGACGCCAGCCGTGCATCCGCCGCTCGACCCACAACGGATCTACCACATCGACCGCCCGGAGCCCACGTTGCTCTGGCTGTACGCGCTGCGCTCGCTGGCCAGCCTGGTGTTCTTTCCGCTGGTCTTCATCCCCTTGTTGTTCCGCTACATCACGCTGCGATACCGCTTCGACGAGGAAAGCGTGCGGAAAGCCTATGGGCTGATCTTCAAGCACGAAGACCTGGTGCAATACGCCCGCATCCAGGACCTGCACCTGTCGCGCGGCCTGCTGGAACGCTGGCTGGGGCTGGGGACGATCCAGATCCAGACCGCCGCCGGTTCGGCCACCGCCGAGGTGACGATCGAGGGCCTGTCCAACTACGAGGAAATCCGCGATTTCCTCTACACGCGCATGCGCGGGGCGCGTTTCGGCGAAGAGGACGCAGCGCAAGTTGCCGTCGTCGAACCGGCCGACGACGTGGTCGGTTTGCTGACCGAGATCCGTGACGAAATTCGCCGGCTGCGGGAGGAACGGTCGTGATCTACGAAGCCATCAAAGGCTTGCTGCTCGCCGTCCTGCAAGCGCCCCACGGCCCGCCCGAACCACCCGTCGGTTCGCCCGGATCGGTGCAACTGTTCCGCGCCGCGCGCCAGTATCTGCACTTCCGCTTGCTGGTCACCGCCATCGTCTTCGCGGTCCTGACGCTGATCCCCGCACTCCTGGCCGTGGTGCTGTACTTCGACCGCAAGGCCCCCGGCGCGGCAGTGGTCGTCTTCGCCCTGGCGGCCAGCGGCTTTGCGCTGGGCGGCGTGGCGGCCTGGTTCATCACCCGGCTCGAATACGACATGCGCTACTACCTGATCACCGACCGCAGCCTGCGCATCCGCGAGGGCGTGTTGACCATCACCGAGGTCACGCTGACGTACGCCAACGTGCAGCACCTGGAAATCAGCCAGGGCCCGATCGGCCAGATGCTGGGCATCGCGAACCTGGTGGTGCGCACGGCAGGCGGTTCCGGCATGGCGGCGATGCCCAACCAGCCTGGCGCGGCGATGATCGGACATCGCGGCAACCTGAAGGGTATCGACAACGCCGAGGAGATTCGAGACCTTATCAACGGCCATCTGAAGCGCTTCCGGCAAGCGGGCCTGGGCGACCCGGAAGAGCGACACCGCTCGCAGCCCAAAATCGGCCCGATGAGTCCGACCGCTCTCGCGCGCTTGCGGGAAATTCGCGACGAGCTGCGCGCCTGGCGCTCGCGCGGCGACACGCGGATTCAGGGCTGAGTCAACGCTTCACGCAAGCGGGCGATCTGCTCGCGCATCGGCCGGGGCGCGGACGGCGTCTTCTGGCCCTGCTTGCCTTCCACCTTCAACCATATCACCGTGGGGCCTGGCCCCGACAATGCCTCGGCCGCGCCCTGTCGCCAGGCTTCCAAATCATCGAACGAGTAAACCCGCGTGATTCCCGCTCCACGGGCCAGCGCGGCGAAATCGGTGCGCCCTGCGCCGACGCGCGGCTGGCCGCCAGTGACCTCGTACAGTCCGTTGTCGATGATGATGAGGTACAGTGACGCGGGATAGTTGCCCAGCGTGACCAGGCAGCCGAGGTTCATCAGCGTGCAGCCGTCGCCGTTGAACACAATGACGCCGCGCTGCGGATGCGCCAGCGCCAGGCCCAGGCCGAGTGCCGGTCCCTGGCCCATCGCGGATGGAATGTAGTGAAAATCCAGGGGCGTATCGGAGAACTGCGGCCAGATGCCGACCGAACCCATCGTGGTCAGCACGATCCTGTCGCCCCGGTGCTGGGCGACCACTTCGAGGGCGTCGCGGTGCATCATCATGGTGAAGTTCTCGTGCGAAGTCGTCGGCGGAGCAGTCACTCGGCGAGCAGGACTGCGCCGGCCCGGTTCTCGGCCTGCGCCTTACGGTACTCAGCGACCAGCGCGGCGGGGTCGCTGGATTCGTTCAGGATCACATAGGGCAGTTTCCAGAGCTTCACGATGGGTTCGGAGAATTCGGGGCAGGTGTCGGCGGTCTTGCCCTTCTGGGCAGCCAGGTGGCTACGCAGGCCGATCAGCAGGAAGAGGGGCAACTTCAGGTCGTGGACGATGTTGCGCAGCGTGTCGCCGGCTTCAAACAGGCCAGTGCATTGAATCAGCACGATGGGCCGCCGCCCGCCGAGCAACAGGCCGCCGGCCAGGGCGATGGCCTCGCCTTCCCGGCAAACTCGAATCAGGCGCGGCTCACCCGCCGCAGACAAGGCGGGTTCCCAGGTGCCGAGCTGGCTATCGGGAATCCAGACCACGTCAGTGATGCCGCACTCGCGGAAGGCCCCGAGCACGGAAGACCCGTCAAGCATGGTGTGCGTCCGTAGTTGGGCGAGCGCCGGGCGTCAGCCCGCTGTTGATTGAGGGAAACAGCGGACTGACGTCGGCCGCTCGTCTGAACTCGCGGTTCAATTGCGGTGCGCCTTGTGGCAGCCGTTGCAGCCAGCGCTGCTGGCCAGCTTGGCATGGGCGGCGGCAGCGCCGTTCTTGTCTTTCTTCTGCGCGGCGTCGTCCAGTTCCTTGGCGCTGGCAAAATATGCCTTGGTCAGCTTGTCCCAGCTGGCCTTGTCGCCGCGCGGCGGGTCGTTTTTCACCAGGGCGTCGGCGAAGACCAGCACCTGCTTCGACTCCTTCTGAATCTCATCCCAGTTGGGCGCTTCCGCCTTGATGGCCTTGCCGACCTGTGGGCAGAGCGAACCCGGCCCCTTGTTGAGCTTGGCCATGGCTTCCTTGACGCTGGGCGTCTTGCCGTTCTGGGCGTCGGCGGCGTTGGTCCACAGGATGACGGCGGCCAGGGCGGCGATGGCAATCGAGCGGACAACCAGGGTCTTCATGACTGGCAACTCCTGTGCAAAGTGTGCAGCTTGCCTGGCCGCGCGGGAACGGGCCAGCGGTGTTAAGAAATACCGCCGTTTACCGAGCATGTCAATTTCGGAAGTCCACGGAGGGCGTAGTCAGCCTTCTTCGTGGCCCGCCTTCGGCAAGCTTTCCTCGAAGCGGCGCAGCGAGTTTGGGCCGCGCGGCGGTTCCGGCGGGTGCAGTTGCAGCAGTTCGCGGTCCGGGGCAATCAGTCGCGGGTCGCGCGCCTGGGGATCGCCCAGGAGGCGGCGGACACGGCGATGAAGAAAAAGCGGGACCGTGGCGAGCACGGTGGAGTAAGGCGTCATATGTGGGGTCGTCCGGGAGAGGTGCGGTCGGGCTCGGCGTCGTCCGTGACGCGGAGCCGGATGGGCGGACGGCAGTGTTACGCAACCGACGCACCGGGTCAAGCGCAACTCGCACCGCTCAGCGCGGCGCCTGCTCGGCCAGCACCACGGCCGAACGGCTGGGCTTCGCGCCGCGCACGACGGAGAAGAGGTCGCTGCCGCCCACCGGATGCGGCAACGCGAAGAACTCGCCGTACTCGAAACCGCACCGGCCGCCCTGGACGATGTTGTACCCGGTGATGAAGTGCTTCACCTTGTCGAAGCGCTCGCCGTCGAACTGCGATTGGTAACAACGGATCGCCGCCAGCTTCTGCTCGAAGGTATCGGAAATATCGATGACGAACGTGCCGTGATAGCTGCGTTGCTCGGCGTCGAACGGGAACGGCGCGTAGACCAGCATCGGCACCCGGTAGGGCTCGGTGCCGCCGAAGCGGTCGTTCCACTTCGTCAACTGCGCGTGAAAGCGTGCAGCTTCGAGCAGCATGTGCGCCTGGTGGTGGTCCGGCGACGCGGCGGGCGTGCGCCCCGATGTGCAGATGACAACGCCTGGCCGGTAGCGGCGCAGTTCGGTGGCGACGGCGTAGCGGTTCTCCGCGGAGTCCATCAGGATACGGTTGGGCAAGTTCAAGTTTTTCCGAAAGGGCACGCCGAGGATGTTGCGGGCAGCCTCGGCTTCGCGCGCCCGCGTTTCCTCGCTGCCGCGCGGCGTCGGCTCGCCGCTGGTCAAGTCGATAATGCCGACCCGATAGCCTTGCTTCACCAGCTTGGCCAGCGTGCCGCCGCAAACGATCTCGAGGTCGTCGGGATGCGGGGCCAGGGCGAGCACATCGAGGCGATCAGGGTCGGCGGCGTCGGCGGACATGAAGGCAGCCCTCGCGGTTCGATTGGAGTCTCCGCGGTTCATCATACGAGGTGGTGATCGCGGGAGAACCGCGTTACAATGACGGCAATGGGAGGAACTTCCAATGATCGTAGCACGCACACCGCCGCCGCCGATTGAAGTCGAGATTATCGAGGTGACCGATCCGGCGGAACTGGCCCGGATGCGGGCGCAGCAAGAACGGTCCACGAAGAACACAAACTACTGGAACGCGCACGCGGCAACCTTATTCGATCAGCACCGTGGTCGCTATGTCTGCGTGGCCGGTGAACAGTTTTTCATTGCCGACAGCGCGCGGGAGGCTGATGCTATGGCAATTGCCGCCCACCCGGACGACGACGGCCGATTTTTGATGTACTTTCCAAAGGAAAAGATGGTTCGCATCTGATGCGCTTCAACGGCGAATGGCTGCTGTGTGCGGACGGACTTCTCCGGCCTGTGATCCTCGGCGAGGTCCACTGCGGGGATGCGGTCTGGACGGCCGTCAAATTCCAGATCGACACTGGGGCCGACCGCACTGTTTTCAATGCGGCCACTTTGGCCTTACTGTGCCAGGAGCAAATGCAACCAACGGAAATGCTCGGCGGCGTTGGCGGCCCGGTCAATTCTATTTTGATTGACTCGCGGATTCGCCTTTCGGCGGCGGACGGCAAATCGTTAACGATCAATGCCCGCTTTGCGGCCTTCACCGATCCCGAGGCACTCGACATGAGCGTGCTGGGCCGCGACATCACCAATCTCTTCGCGCTGATCGTCGACCGCCCCGGCGACGTGGACTGCCTGCTGAGCCAGCAGCACCGCTACGTCATTCAGACGGCCTGAGTTCCACCAGTCCCCGCGCCTAAAGTGCGCCCCTTCCCGCCTATTCTGAAGTCGCCCGCACTACGGCTGCTCCGGGAGTTTCTCATGCTGCACGTCGTTCGCGCCGCCTGGCTTGCGGGCCTGGCGCTCCTCTGTTTCAGCCCGGGCGCATTGGCACAGGCGGAGCCTGCCGCCCCGCCGAACGTCATTCTGTGCATGACCGATGACCAGGGCTGGGGCGATGTCAGTTACAACGGCCTGAAGGCCATCAAAACCGCTAACCTCGATGCGATGGCCGCCGCCAGCTTGCGCCTGGATCGCTTCTATGCCGCCGCGCCCGTCTGCTCGCCGACGCGCGGCAGCGTGTTGACCGGCCGGCATCCCAATCGTTTTGGCTGCTTTCTTTACGGTCATCCATTGCGCACCCAGGAGCAGACCGTCGCCCAGGCGCTGAGGAGCGCCGGCTACGTCACCGGGCATTTCGGCAAATGGCACCTGAACGGCGTCAGCGGGCCGGGCAAGGTGATCCGCGCCGATGACCCACTCAGCCCCGGCGCGTTCGGCTTCGACGAATGGCTCTCGGTCACGAACTACTTCGACCTCGACTGGACGCTGAGCCGCAAGGGCACCCCGGAAAAATTTACGGGCGACGGTTCGGACTACATCGTCGGCGAAGCCCTGAAGTTCACCGCGCAGACGGCGCAGCGGAAGAAGCCCTTCCTGGCTGTCATCTGGTTCGGCAGTCCGCACGACCCGCACCGGGCCTTGCCGGACGATCTCAAGACAGCGAACGGTTCCGCCTACCACGGCGAAATCCTGGCCCTCGACCGCGCCATGGGCAAGCTGCGCGGCGAGCTACGCCAGCAGGGCCTGGCCGACGATACTCTGGTCTGGTTTTGCAGTGACAACGGAGCTACCGGCCCGGGTTCGACCGGCGGTTTGCGCGGCAAGAAGGGCAGCGTCTGGGAAGGCGGCGTGCGCGTACCGGGCCTCGTCGAATGGCCGGCACGCATCCGTAAGCCATTCGCCAGCGCCGTGCCCGCCTGCACCAGCGACATTTATCCGACCCTGCTCGACCTCATTGGCGTGAAGGTCGCGAACCCCGTGCAGCCACTTGACGGGATCAGCCTCCAATCGCTTTTCGACGGCAAGCTCACGGAACGGCCGCAGCCCATCGGCTTCTGGCACTATCCGGGGCAACCGGCGGCGTTCGGCAAGAACGGTGGGCAAGTCGCGTGGACCGAGAACCAGTACAAACTGGTTCGGCTCATGGCCGACAAGTACGAACTGTACGATCTGAAAAACGATCCCAACGAGAAGCACGACCTGTCTGCGGAAAAGCCCGACGAGATGGCACGGATGAAAAAGGCGCTGGATGCCTGGCAGGACTCGGTACTCAAGAGCTACCGGGGAGAAGATTACCCGGCGAAGAAGTAGCAAGAATAACGTCGCCCCGCCTACGGACTGTTCGACGCAGGCGGGGCGGCAATGAAACTCGCTCAGGCCAGGATGTCCTTCACCACGTTGCCCTTCACATCCGTCAGTCGCATGTCGCGACCCGCGTAGCGATAGGTCAGGCGCTCGTGATCCAGGCCCAGCAAGTGCAGGATCGTGGCGTGCCAGTCGTGAATGTGGACCTTCCCCTCGACGGCCTCCGCGCCGTAGTCGTCGGTGCGGCCGTAGGAGAAGCCGCCCTTCACGCCGCCGCCGGCCATCCAGGTGGTGAAACCCCGGCTATTGTGGTCACGGCCGTCGGTGCCCTGGGCGTAGGGCGTGCGGCCGAACTCACCGCCCCAGAGCACGAGCGTGTCCTGAAGCAAGCCGCGCGTCTTCAGGTCTTTTAGCAGTCCTGCGATTGGCTTATCGACGCTTT
>JAEUIF010000509.1 GCA_016795185.1 Planctomycetia bacterium
CGTGGGCATGGGAAGCCTGCGTGTTCTCCATGCCCACGCCAAGCCGTGGGCATGGCACCCAGAAAGACCATCGATAGAGCAACAACTCCCTTGCGAGTGCACTAACGAGCGGAACGCGGCAGCAGGCGTACCTTGCAAACGCTTTTTCGCCGAAGGTTCCCTTTCATGATCCTGCGGCGCGCGAGCGCCGTCAACGGCACCTCGGCGGCGGGACTGACTTCTCGCTTGCGCGACGGAACACCGCACCAAAAAGAAGAAAGCCACCTGCCGGGGGAAGCAGGTGGCTGCGAGGGGGATCCGTGACTGGGGTCCAGGCCGGAGGATGACTTGGGGCCGGGGCTGGAACGGCGTTTTCGTGCGGCGTTTGGCGGGGGAACCATCGGCCGCCCGCGGTTCCAGGCCCTTGCCCGGTGTTTGATCGGGTCGCCGTTCTTTAGTGCAAGCACCGTGCCATTGAATGGCACCGAGGAGCCGCGTTGGCCTCAAGGTCCATACCCACCGCGTTTTCGGATTTCTCGACCCCGGCAATCTTACGAATGGCCCCGAGGTTTTTTGAACCAATCGACCGCGCGTTTGTAAGTTTCGCCCACCGAACCTTGCAAAACCGCAGCGCGGTCGAGGCAGTCCAGCACAAGGCCGATAAGATAGGCTGCCAGGGAAACCAACCTGCCTGTTCACTGGACGATGATTCCGCTGTACCACGAATCCTGGTTCACGTTTCGCTTTGCCGAGGACCGGCGCATTCCTCGGTTTCACCTGGAAGGTGTGCCTGCCGGGCAACGGGTCGTCGTGCACTTCGCCGATCCCGGAACGCTCCAGCCACTCCGCTTCGCCACCACCGCGAACGTGGGCGACTCGGGCTGGGTGCAGCTCGCCGAACCGCTCAGCGTCCGAGCGGGCGAAGTGTTCATCGTCGCGGTCGCGGATGATCGGACAGCGGCATCGTCGCGGGCATTGCCGGCCGAACCTTAGAGCGTTTTGCAAATGGATGTTGCACCGGGCGCTCTGGTCCGCACAGCGGACCCTACGAAACTACCGTAGGGTCCGCTGTGCGGATCGCTCCAGCCGGTCGCAAAATGCTCTAGTGCAAAAACAAGCGACCTGTTGCGCAAGGCTTTACTTGGGTGGCACGTCCCTCGGTACTCCGAGGGCGTGCGAGTCGCTCCCCACGCCCTCGGAGTACCGAGGGACGTGCCACCCATCATTCCTTGGGCAACATCCCATTTGACGATGCACTAGAGCTGGCGGCTTCACCAGGCTTGTCGGGGCCACAGCCGCCGCAGTTCTTTCCGCTGACTCTTGGTTCGAGTCTCGCAGATTTCCCAAAGATAGCAGGCTTCCCGCCACCGCACTGGTTGTTGGCGGTTCGATCGGGCGCTGAGCGTTCATCTGGCTGCGCGGCCTACCACATCACTTCTCCGCGCCGCGAATCGCGGTACAATAAGAGTGGTTCGACCAAGGTGTTCTTTCGCTTTCACCCGATAATCAGCCGCTCATGGCACGCGACTATTACGAAGTCCTGGGCGTTCCCCGGAAGGCGAACGCCGACGAAATCCGCAAGGCGTACCGGAAGCTCGCGCGCGAGTTTCACCCCGACCGTAACCCCGGCGACAAGCAGGCCGAAGCGCGCTTCAAGGAAGCGCAGGAAGCCTACGACGTGCTCAGCGACGAAACGAAGCGCGGCCAGTACGACCGCTTCGGGCACGTCGGGCCGCAGGGCTTCGGCGGCGGGGGCGGTGGGGGAGGCGGGGGGCCGCGTTCGCATTCATTCCAGTGGGGCGGCGGCGAGGATGTGGACCCCAACGACATCCTGCGGCAATTCTTCGGCGGCGGTGGCGGCGGCGGTTTCGGCGGCGCGGGCGTCGAGGAGTTGTTCCGCGGCGCGCGGGCCGGACGTGGCAGTCGGGGCGCGCGGCGGCCGGAGCCGGAGGAAGTCGAGACCGAAGTCTCCATCCCGTTTCTGACGGCAGCGCGCGGCGGCACCGTGTCCGTGCAGGTCAACGACAACCGCCTGGACGTGAAGATTCCCGCCGGCGTCGGCGACGGCAAGGTGCTGCGCCTGCAAGGCCAGGCCCCCGGCGGCGGCGACCTGCGCCTGAAGCTGCGCATTGAGCCGCATCCCTACTTCACGCGCGACGACAAGGACGTTACCCTGCGCGTGCCGCTGTCGCTGGCCGAGGCCATTCTCGGCGGGGCCGTGGACGTGCCGACCCTTGACGGCAGCTGGGCCACCGTCAAGGTGCCGCCGGGCACCTCCACCGGCAAGAAGCTCCGCCTGCGCGGCAAGGGCATCGACGGCGGCGACCAGTACATCGAATTCCAGGTCACGGTTCCCGAAGTGAACGACGACAAGGGCAAGGAACTGGTGCGCGAGCTGGCCAGGCTCTACCCCCAGCAGCCGCGCGACAACCTGGGCTGGGGCAAATGATGGGGACAGCCCTGTAGCGTTCCCAGCCCCGGAGGGGCGTCAGCGTCGTAGCCCACGGCGCAAGCCGTGGGTCAAAGCCGCTGATTTCTTCCGAGCCCCGGAGGGGCGGCAGAAATGGCCCACAGCCGTTTTCGCGCGGACAGGCCAGAGAATACAACGACCGCATTCGATGGTTTTGAGCGATGCCAGCTTCTACCGCCCCTCCGGGGCTGGTGACCTCAAGGCGATTCGGTTCCCACGGCTTACGCCGTGGGCTACCACGCTGACGCCCCTCCGGGGCTGAAATACATGCCCTCCGGGGCCTGAAACACCATGACCAAACCCCTCGCCTTCCGCCCGCACGAACGGTTGCGCAGCCCGCGCGACTTTCGCCGCGTCTACGACCGGCGGCGCTCGGTCAGCGACGTGCATCTGATCGTCTACGGCTGCGAGAATCAGCTGCCGTACTGCCGACTCGGCTTGTCGGTGTCGCGGAAGGTCGGCTCGGCGGTCGCGCGCAACCGCTTTCGGCGGCTCTACCGCGAAGCGTATCGGCAGAGCCGCAGCCAGCTGCCGGTCGGCATCGACCTGGTGCTGATCCCGCGCAGCTCGCAGCCGCCCGAGTTGGCGGCCTTGCTCGACGGCCTGCCCCGACTCGTCAAGCAGCTGGCGCGGAAGCTCAACCTGAAGGCGTCGCCATGATCGCCCGCGCGTGCAGCCTGGCGTCCGCGCTGCTCGCCGGCCTGCTGGTCCTGGCGGTGCGCGGCTATCAGCTGCTGGTGCGGCCCGTGCTGCCGGCGGTCTGCCGGTTCACGCCGAGTTGCAGCGAGTATTTCATCCAGGCGGTGCGCAAACACGGCCCGCTGCGTGGCGCCTGGAAGGGCGTCTGCCGTATCGGCCGCTGCCACCCCTGGCACCCCGGCGGCTACGATCCGCCGTGAAGCCGGCGCGAAGCATTTGCCTGCGCGCCGACAAATGCCATAATGAAGAAAGAACCCAACGTCCCCATTCGTACCGGCGCAGGCCGGAACAAGGGAGCCTGTCCATGCTGCTCGCTTATTTTGTCCCGGCCGTCTTCGGCTTCCTCGTGGGGGGGGTCGTCGGCTTCGGCCTGGTCTTCGTGATGCCCTGGACCTTCCGGACCACCGGCATGCAGGTCATTGGCGGCGGCATCATCGGCGGCGTCTTCGGGGCCGTGATCGGCTCGATCAGCGGCAGCCTGAACGCGGCTGGCGACGACGGCGCGCACCGCCCGCTGGTCGCCTTCGTCACCGGTGCCATCGGCGGGGCGCTGGCCGCCAGCAAGCTGGAAGTCCTCTGGATCATGCTGCGCGCCGTTGGCATGCCCTACTGAGGGCCGGTCCCCGCCGCCGCGCGCGGCTTCGCAACAAGGGACCGCGCTCATGAGCCGCGTGCTGGCCGTCGTCTGGCTGCTGGGTTTCGCGCTGGCCGCGCCGGGCCAGGCCGAGGAACCGTTCGTCTACATCGACCCGGTGCATCACTTCCGCATGACCTTGCCGGCCGACTGGAAGGAGATTTCCCGCGCAGCGCTGGACCGCGCCGCCGGCTTGCAATCCGACCAACCGGGTGTGGGGCGACGCTACCATGTGGGCTTTCAACTGCGTGACCGTGGCGAATTTGAATATCCCTGTATCTTGATTCAGACCAGCCCGGCCAACCCGACGGACCTGGTCACGCTGCGGCGTTCCCTGGCGGAAGCGAACCGCATCGACAACCGCACCGTGACCCGCAAGCAACTCGAACAAGGCAAGGGTTTCCGCGTGACCGAACCGGAACTCGACGCCCAACGCAATTCCATCTGGTATTTCTCCGACAGCAATATCGACCAGCACAGCGTCCCCGGCTTCAAGGGGATCATCGTGCTGTTTCCCGGCCGGCACCAGGCCGTCCAGGTCAATTGCTTCGCGCGCGCGACCGAATGGCCGCAGTTCTCGCCCACCTTCCAGACCAGTCTCGAATCGTTCGCCTTCGACCCAGGCTACGAGTACGTGGCACCTGCCATCGACTGGGGTGGAACCGTGCAGAGCGCCTTGCTGGGAGTCTTGCTCGCGGTACTGGTGGGCGTGCTCTGGTTGCGGCTGCGCCGCCCCCGGCCGGCGGCATGAGCGGCTTACGCTCGTCATCCGAAACGTCAACAGGGCCTACCGCTACGCGGTAAAGACATCGCGCGGCCCCCTTGGAACGAAGACCATGAGCCGCAAGAGCAAACAAAAGCCGTACTGGGAAATGACCACGGAAGAACTGGCGGAGGCTACCAAGGAATTCGACGAGGAGTTCGTGGCCGATACTTTTCGCCCGTTAACGCCAGAGGAGCGCGCGGAGTGGGAAGCGATTCGGCGGAGGCTGCGCGCGGATCACGCGAAGAACGGCGAGCAGACCATCGCCGTGCGCGTCGACCGCGACCTGCTGAAGCGCTGCACCGCCCTCGCGAAAAAGAAGAAGATCAGCCGCGACGCGCTGGTGGCACGCGGCCTGAAAGCCCTCCTCGCGGCGGAAGGTGAAGCGTGACCGCCCTAACCTCTGGCGGGTTCTCACCGCTGGCGGTTGAGCACGGCCCGCGGCTTCGCCCCGAAAAATCCTCAGAAAGCGCAAGGCCAGCGCCCCGCCGTCGAATACGATGGGGGAGGATACGCCCTCGGCCCGCTCACTGCTCCAGGGAGGTCATCGTGAGAATTTTCCGCATCAGCGCCGTGTGCCTTGGCCTGCTGCTGGCCGTTCCGGCGGCCCGCGCCCAGAACGACGATCCGAAAGCCGTCATCGAGAAGGCCGTCAAGGCCCACGGCGGCGAGGAAGCCCTGACCAAGCACCCGGCCTATCGCGCCAAGCTGAAGGGCGCCCTGGAAGTCATGGGTCTGAGTCTCGACTTCTCCAGCGAAGGTCTGATGACCCGCAACGACCGGATGCGCAGCGAGATCGTCCTGGAGGTCATGGGCGTCAAGGTGTCGGTCGTGCAGGTCTTCAACGGCCAGCAGGGCTGGATGAAGGTCGGCGACGAGGACACCAAGGAAGTCGAAGAAGAGCACCTCAAGGAGATGAAGGAAGAGGGCCACAGCGTCCGCGTCGGCAGCCTGGCGCCGCTGCTCAAGGACAAGGCGTACACGCTCACCTATCTCGGCGAGATCAAGGTGGGCGACAAGCCGGCCGTGGGCGTCAAGGTGCAGGCCAAGGGGTTTCGGGAAATCGACCTCTGGTTCGACAAGGCCAGCGGCCTGATGGTCAAGACCCAGCGGACGACCTACGACCTGACCGCGCGCAAGGAAGTGCTGAAGGAAACGTACCTGAGCGACTACCAGGAGGCCAACGGCGTCAAGCATGCCCGCAAGGTGCGCATTGACCAGGATGGCAAGAAACTGCTCGAAGGCGAAATCACCGAATATAAAGTCCTGGACAAGGTGGACGACCGCGAGTTCGCCAAGCCCTGAACCAAGGAGCACGTCATGAAGCGTCTGATCGCGCCGGGCCTCGGACTGGCCTTCGCGCTGGTCCTCGGGCCGGCGCTGGCCCAGGAGCCGGACCCGAAGGCCCTGGTCGAAAAAGCCATCAAGGCCCACGGCGGCGAGGAAACCCTGCTCAAGCTGCAAACCGCGCGCACCAAGGGCAGCGGCACCGTCGATGTGATGGGGCTGAGCATCAAGTTCACCAGCGAGACCGTCCAGACGCCGACCAAGCACAAGACGCGCATGGTCATGGACGCGCTCGGCCAGAAGATCGACACCACCGAGGTCTTCGACGGCGACAAAGCCTGGCTGGTGCTGATGAACAAGATCATCGACCTGGACGGCGACCAGCTGAAGGCCATGAAGGATTCGGCCCACGCCAGCAACGTGGAAACCCTGGTGCCCTTGCTCAAGGACAAGCAGTTCACGCTGGAAGCCCTGAAGGAAGAGAAGGTCAACGACAAGCCGGCCGTGGGCGTGCGGGTCAAGGCCAAGGGCCAGCGCGACGTGGACCTGTGGTTCGACAAGGACACCAACCTCGTCGTGAAAGTCGCGCGCATCTCCTACGACTCGGACAGCATGAAGGACGCCAAGTACGAAGCGATCGTCACCGATTACAAGGACTTCGGCGGCATCAAGCACGCCAGCAAGGTGCAGGTCATCAAGGACGGCAAGAAGTTCATGGAACTGGACATCACCGATGTAAAGCCCGTGGACAAGGTGGACGGCAAGGAGTTCGCCCGACCGCTGTGAAAAAGAAGCGTCGTCAACCTGGCAAGCCCGGTAAGCGGGCGGGCCGCACCCCGCAGCGGCCCGAGCGAGGACAAACCAGGGGCCACCGGCCCGGCGGACGCCAGTCGTCCGCCGGGCCGGTGCGCCTTCCCCCCGGCTGTCCGCCGCCGGTGCTTCGTTTCGTCGATGCCCACATCGTCGTCGTGGACAAGCCCGCCGGCCTGACCACCATGCGCCACCCCGAGGAAGCGGCCGAGTTCGGCCAGCGCGCCCAGCGTTTCCTGCCGCCGACCCTGGCCGACCTCCTGCCCGCGCTGCTCGTCTCTCAGGGCAAAGCCAGCGGGACACTGCGCATCATCCCGGTGCATCGGCTCGACAAGGAAACCAGCGGGCTGGTCGTCTTCGCCCGCACGCCTGCCGCAGCCTCGCACTTGGGCGAGCAATTCCGCCAGCACACCACCGAACGCCGCTACGCGGCGCTGGTGCGCGGACAGGCGCGCAACGGCCGGATCGAATCGCTGCTGGTGCGCGACCGCGGCGACGGCCGGCGCGGCAGCGGCACGGGCAAGGACGGCCAGCGGGCGGTGACGCACGTTCGGGTCGTCGAGCAGTTCCGCGACTTCGCCCTGGTCGAATGCCGGCTGGAAACCGGCCGCACCCACCAGGTGCGCATCCACCTCGGCGAAGCCCAGACCCCGCTCTGCGGCGAACGCCTCTACGACCGCCCCCCGCACGGCGCGCCATTGCCCGACGGCAGTAAGGCCAAACGCCCTCTCCTGCACGCGGCGTTCCTCGGCTTGCAGCACCCGGCCACCAGCAAACGCCTGACCTGGGAATCGCCACTGCCGGCGGACATGCGCGATTTGTTACAGCGGTTGCGGAAGGCGGAGAGAGGCGAGGCGTGATCTGTCAGGTACTTTGTCCGATGATTTGCCGTCACCATAGCAATGTTGCCGCGCACCTTGCCAGAAATAGCTGACAGCTATCAGCTATAAGCTGTCAGCTAATCGAGAAGAGGACTCATCGGATTCAACAGGCTGACGGTCAATCATCCGCAGTGCGCCCGCCAGCGGGAAGCCGCGATGGCCGCCGTAGGTGCGCAGACCCTTGATGACGAACGGCAGCAACTCCTCGGTGATAACCAGGTCCGGCGGCGAATGCCAGAAGCAGCGGGTATGGAACTCCCGGTAGAGGCGGTTCGCCAGTTTCAGGCGTTCGGCGCGATTCTGGGGTGTCGGCGTGGTGGGAGACATCCTGGCGCTTCGCCTTAGTCCGGCTTCGCGGAGTGGTCCTGGGCCTTGAGATACCGGGCGATGGCTTCAACCGTTTCGGGGGGCAACGCGCGCAACACTTCTTCGGCCGATAAGCCCTGAAGGCGTTCCGCCACTGACAGGCCCTCGAGACGTTTCTCCGCAGGCAGCCTGGCCAATAGGCCCTTCAGGCTCTCGCGGGCGAACTCCTTCAATTTGTCGGACATGGCGTGATCCTTGAGGTGTGTCTCTATTGCGGCTTTGAGGAACCGCCATTCGCTTTCAGCTGCCGAGCGAGCGCCTCCGCAGTCTCGGCGGGCAATCCGCGCAGGACTTCCTCCGCCGACAAGCCCTTGAGGCGTTCTTCGGGGGGCAAGCCCTTGAGGCGTTCTTCGGGGGGCAAGCCCTTGAGGCGTTCTTCGGGGGGCAAGCCCTTGAGGCGTTCTTCGGGGGGCAAGCCCTTGAGGCGTTCTTCGGGGGGCAAGCC
>JAEUIF010000517.1 GCA_016795185.1 Planctomycetia bacterium
CACGCAGGACCGGACCGGCTGCGCTGGCTGGGGGCGAGCGCTGGGTGCCCTGCCCACGGCTTTGCGTGGGCTTGGGCGTGTCGCAGGCTTCCCATGCCCACGCAAAGCCGTGGGCAGGGCACCCGAACTTCTGATTGAGCAAGGTGTCTCTTACAGATGCACGCGTGCGATGCCCACGAGATACTACTTGTCTGCTTTCGCGGTCAAATCTTCGATCGTGATGTCCTTGTAGTGGATCTTCGCCTTTGCGCCGCCGTGGACTTGCAGGCCGATGACGCCGCCGCGGTCGATCTTTTCATCCTTCTCGGTATAGTCCACGGTCAGCGTGCCGTTGAGCCATAGCCGGAGGCGCGGCCCTTCACAGCGGATGACGTACTCGTTCCAGTCGTCGTGCTTGACGATCTTCTCCAGCACGTCCTTGTCCGGCTGGGCCAGGATCTTGTTCCGCCGCGACTCATCGTACAACGCCCCCCAGTAGTGCTGGCCGATGTCGGCCTGGTAGCCGATCACTTCGTGATGCTTTGGAATCCGCTTGGTGCGGAACTGAATGCCGGCGTTGACCTGCTTCCGGTCGCCGAGCAGCTTGAACTTCAGCTTCAGCTCGAAATCGCCGTAGGTCTTGGTCGTGCAGAGGAACTCGTTGCGCGGCACGACGGTCTCCAGCGAGCCGCCGACGATAGCGCCGTCCTCGATGCGCCAGGTTTTCTCCGTGTCCCCTTCCCAGCCGGCAAAGCTCTTGCCGTCGAAGAGCGGCTTGTGTTCGGCCCGACCGGCCGACGGCAGCGCGAGGACCATGAGACCGGCCAGCAGAACGCCCATCGAGAAGGCACGCATCGACTTCTCCCGTCATTGTTGGAGGTTGCGATCCCGTCTCGGGAGACTGTACGGTCTGCCGGCGTGAGATGGAAGGGGCCGGTTCGGGAAGTGTGGGCGAGTTCAGCTTCGGATGTCTGCCGGGGCGTCCTATCGGAGCGATAGTTGCTTCAAAAAGTCCGCGTTTGACGCCGTCCGTTGCAGCCGGCTGGTGAGCAATTCCAGAGCCTCGACGGGCCGCAATTCGCTCAGGACCCTGCGCAGCATGCCGACGCGGGCAAGCACATCAGACGGCAGCAGCAATTCCTCGCGGCGCGTGCCGGAACGGTTGATGTCCAGGGCCGGCCAGATTCTGCGCTCCGCGACTCGGCGGTCCAGGTGCAGTTCCAGGTTGCCGGTGCCCTTGAACTCCTCGAAGATCACCTCGTCCATGCGGCTGCCCGTATCGACCAGAGCGGTGGCCAGGATGGTAAGACTGCCGGCCTCTTCGGTCTGCCGCGCCGCCCCGAAGAAGCGTTTGGGCCAATCCAGCGCCCCCGCCGTGATTCCGCCAGTCAAGAGTTTGCTGCCCGCCGGTGCCAGACAGTTGCAGGCACGGGCCAGACGGGTGATGGAGTCGAGCAAGACGACCACGTCCGTGCCCAGTTCGACCAGGCGCTTGGCCTGCTGTAGCACCGACTCAGCCACCCGGAAATGAGCGGCAGGTTCCTTATCGAACGTGGAACTGAAAATCTCAGCGCCGGCGGAAGCGGCCTGGGAGCGCATGTCGGTCACTTCCTCAGGCCGTTCGTCGATCAGCAGCACGAACAACCGGCACTCCGGGTGATTGCGCAAAATGCTGCGGGCGATCTGCTGAAGCAGGACCGTCTTGCCGGTGCGCGGCGGCGCTACGATCAGGCCGCGCTGTCCCTTACCGATCGGCGTCACGAGGTCGAGGATGCGCAGGGACAGTTCGCCCGGACCAGTTTCCAGGGCGAGCCGCTTCCAGGGGTGAATAGTCGTCAGATCCTGGAAGCGGATCAGCGGTTGTCCTGGGCGGCGGGCGTCGAGCGTTGCCTGAGGGGCGCTCGGACTGCCGTGGCAAACAATCAGGTCCGGGCAGACGGTTTCGAGGTCGGTGCGTACGAACATGCAGTTCTCCTTGAAGGAAAAAGGGTGGAAGTCAGCAAAGAAAATCAGCTGCGAGTTTGCGGCTCGAAGAAGCGATACGGACGTGATGTGGCGAAGGCTGAAACCGGGGACGGTGTTCAGGCCCGGGTGATCAATGCAAGTGCTTCACTGGAAGAAGGAACGGCAGATGGAAAGGGACGAGGTGCAAACTGGCGGCCGATGCGGAAGATTGGCGCGGTCGCAGAGAAGACACGCGAGGTGGCGAGTAGGTTCGCGCCTGTTTTTTTTCACGAGTTGCCAGTTCCCGTGCTGGGCCGACGGCTGGCAAGTGTCGCTCACATATCGCCCGTCAGACGGATGCAAACCGTCTTCGGCTCGGTGAAGAAGCGTAACGCCTCCTCGCCGCCCTCCCGGCCGACGCCGCTTTGCTTCATGCCGCCGAAAGGCACCCGCAGGTCACGCAGCAGCCAGCAATTGACCCATACCGTGCCAGCGTCGATCTTCTCGGCCAGCTGGTGCGCGCGATTGAGGTCGCGGGTCCACAGCGAGGCCGACAGGCCGTAGGGCGTCGCGTTGGCGTAGCGGACGACCTCGGCGTCGTCCTGGAATGGCGTGATGGTCACCACGGGGCCAAAGATCTCTTCGCGGTTGACCCGGCAGTCTACCGGCAAATCGACGATCACCGTCGGCTGCACGAAGTAGCCGGCCTGACAACGCTCGCCGACGTTGGCGGGCGGCCCGCCGCCGCAGAGAATGCGACCGCCTTCTTCCTTCGCAAGCTGAATGTAGGAGAGCACTTTGTCGCGGTGCTTGGCGGAGATCAGCGCGCCTTGATCCGTGCCCGGCGTCAGCGGATCGCCGACGTTGAGCTTCGCCGCGGCGGCAACGAAGCGCTCGACGAAGGACGGGTAAATGCTGGCCTCGACGAAGATGCGCGAGCCGCACAGGCAGATTTCGCCCTGGTTCTCGAACGCCGATCGGATGCTGGTCGGCAGCACGGCGTCGAGGTCGGCGTCGGCAAAGATGATATTGGGGTTCTTGCCGCCCAGCTCCAGGGCAACTTTCTTGAACAGCGGCCCGGCCGTCCGGGCAATCTCCGCGCCGGTCACGGTGCCGCCGGTGAAGGAAATGGTCGGCACGCGCGGATGAGCGACGATGGCCGCCCCGGCCTTGCTCCCCAGTCCATGCACCACGTTGAAGACGCCCGGCGGCAAGCCCGCTTCCTGGCATAGTTCGGTCAACAGATGGGCCGTCAGCGGCGTCAATTCGGACGGCTTGGCGACGACCGTGTTGCCGGTCGCCAGCGCCGGCGCGACCTTCCAGGTGAACAGGTACAGCGGCAGGTTCCACGGCGAGATCAACCCGGCAACGCCGCGCGGCTGGCGCAGCGTGTAGTTCAGCGCCAGCTGGTCGGTGCGGTATGCCTCGGAATGGCAATGCACGATCGCCGTGGCGAAGAAGCGAAAATTGCTCGCCGCGCGCGGGATGTCCACGGTACGCGCCAGCCGGAGCGGCTTGCCCGCATCAACGGCCTCGGCGTGAGCCAGTCGGTCCAGGTTGGCTTCGATTCGCGCGGCAATATCCAGCAGCAAGCGCGACCGCTCGGCCGCCGGGGTGCGCGACCACGGGGTAAACGCGGCGAGCGCCGCTTGCACGGCCGCCTCGACATCGCGGCCGTCGCTGTCGGGCAACTCGGCATGGACCTGGCCGGTAGCCGGCTCGATATTGGGGAGATACTGGCCAGCGAGTGGAGGGACGTGCTGGCCGCCAATGAAGTTCGCGATGCGGAGCATGCCGCTGATTATAGCACGTCCGGCCGCGCGTGGGTGTGCGGCCAGGGGAAGCGAAAATTCTCCAAAAAAGTGTATCGCTCGTTGCCCCGGCTCCCCTCATGATGAGGTGAACGCCCCTGTGCGTCCGGAGGTCGGGAACATGGCCCCAGGTCACTTGACGACGGTAATGCGCCACCTGCGCCGCCTGCTCGGCGATGCATCCGAGCCGGCAGCCAGCGACGGCCGCTTGCTGGAACGCTTTATCGACAGCCGGGATGAAGACGCCTTCGCCCAGCTCGTGCAGCGTCATGGCCCGCTGGTGCTGGGCGTCTGCCGGCGAGTGCTGCGCGACCTGCACGCGGCCGAGGACGCCTTTCAGGGCACTTTCTTGATACTGGCCCGCAAGGCGCATTCCGTGCGGCGGCACGCTTCACTGGCGGGCTGGTTGGGCCGGGTGGCGTTTCGCGTGGCCCTGGATGCCCGCGCGGCTGGCATCCGACGTGCAGCACGAGAAAGGACGGTGGCAGCGATGACCTCGACCGAGACCGCAGCCGAAACCGACCGCAGCCAGGTGCGGCTGATCCTGGAAGAAGAGTTGCAAGCGCTGCCCCGCAAATACTACGAACCCCTGGTGCTCTGCTATCTCGAAAGCCGCACCCACGAGGAAGCGGCCCGTTTGCTCCACTGGCCCGAAGGCACCGTCAAGGGCCGCATGGCGCGCGGCCGGGAAATGCTGCGCGACCGGCTGGTCCGCCGTGGCTTGACGCTGGGCGGTGGCGCGCTGGCGGCCCTGCTCGCCGAGGAAGCCTCCGCCGCGTCGGTGTCGCCGACACTCGCGGCCGAGACGTTGCGGGCGGTGCTCGGCAGCGCTTCCGCTTCGGTGGCCGCCCTGGTCGAGGGCGTGCTGCATTCCTGGCAGCTGACGCGCTGGAAATGGCTGACAGCGCTCGCTTGTTGCACCTGCGCGGCCGTCGGTCTGAGCGTGGGCCTGGTGCATTCGCACTTCACGGCTGCCGGCCCGGAAGGCGGCTCGTCTCCGCCGCCCGTCGCTCAACGCGCGGCTGAGCCGGCGGTGGACGTACACGGCGATCTCTTGCCCCCGAACGCCCTGGCGCGCCTGGGGACCGCCCGCTATCGGGCCGGGGCGGCGGTCGATGGCCTGGTGCTGTCTCCGGACGGCAAATTCCTGGTCTCGGCCGGCAGCGGCGGACTACGGCTCTGGGACGCCCACCAGGGCAAGCTGCTCCATCATCTCGGCGATAGCGCTCAGCAGCGCGCCGTCTTCACCGCGGATGGGAACTTGACCGCGGCCATGCCGGGCCAGGTGCGTTCCTGGTCCGCACGCGGCGACCAGGAACTGCGCAACTTCGATCTCAAAGGCGCTGGGGCCAAGCAGGCGGTGGCCTTCGTCCTGACTCCCGATGGCAAACGGTTCGCCGGCCGCAGCGGCGGCCAGAATACCGACCAGACCCTGCACGTCTGGGACGGCGCCACCGGCCAGGAACTGAGCAGCTGGCAGGCCGCGCCGTCCGTGTCCTGCCTGGCCCTGTCGCCGGACGGTGGGCTGCTGGCCGCCGCCGAAGGCCCGTTCAACACCGACCAAACCGTCCGTCTCTGGAACGCGACGACGGGCCGCCTGGTACGCAGCTTGCCCGCGATCAACCAGGACATCAGGCACCTGACGTTCTCGCCGGATGGGCGCTGGCTGATCTCCGCAGGCCAGCTCGACCTGGCACGCCGCGACAAGGACAAACCGCCGCGCAGCGCCGCCGTTCTCTGGGATGTCGAACAGGGTGCAGAGGTCGCGCGCTTCGTGGGGCGTCAGGCCGCATCGTCCCCGGTGGCGTTCGCCCCGGACGGCCAGACCCTGGCGCTGGGGGATTACGAGACGATCCGCTTGTGGGACGTGGCCCGGCGGCAGGAGACGCGGAACCTGCTCGGCCACCAGTCGAGCGTTTCGGCGCTCTGCTTTACCGGCGACGGCAAGCTTCTGCTTTCCGCGGACCAGGATGGGCTCTGGCGTCAATGGGACGTCGCGACCGGCAAGGAAACGCGCACGGCCTACGGCCATCGGACCGCCGTGGGGCCGATTGTCTGGACGCCGGACGGTGATTCACTGATCACATGCGCGGACGATTCGGTCCGTTTCTGGGACGCCCGCACCGGCAAGTTCCGCCGGCAGGTCGGCCCGGTGGCGCGCGACTACTTCACCGATCACGTTTTCTCTCCGGACCTGAAGTTCCTGCTGGCGGTGCAGCCGTCCCGCTTGCAGGTCTGGGACCTGGCCCAGGGGAAGCTGCTCCGCGAGGCGAAGATCGAGCCGGAGATCTGGTCCCGCAACGTCGCCATCTCGCCCGACGGCCGCCAGTTCGCCCTTGGCGAGAACTGGCGCGCGGGCGTGTGGGACATCGCCACGGGCAAACGGATTCACGAATTCAAAACGCAGCCGGTGCCCGGCCCCGGCTGGTGCAGCGCCTACGCGCCGGACGGCAAACTGCTCGCCACCAGCGAACCGGGCGGCAGCTTCTACCTCTGGGACTTGCCGACGGGCCAACGTTTGCACCACCTGCACGTGCCCGTGGGCCCGGCCGCGGACGACTACGCGGACATCAGCTGTCTGGCTTTCTCGCCGGACGGCACGGAACTGGCCGTGGTCAACCGGCGTGGCTCGCTCACGTTCTGGGACCCCGTCGGCGGCGCCCAGTTGCGGCGGATCAAGATCGGCGCGTCCCCCCGCGACGTGGACCTGCACTGGCTGCAATACGCCGCCGACGGTCGGACCTTCGCCGTGGGGAATGGCCGCACCGTCCAGTGGTGGGAGGTCGCCACGGGCCAGCTGATCCGCGAGTTCGACGGCCATCAAGGCCAGGTCGGTCGCCTGGCCTTCGCGCCGCACGGCAAGACGCTGGCCTCCGGCAACCAGGATACGACGGTCCTGGTCTGGGACCTGTACCGGCCGACCGCCGAGGAGCAGCTTCGCGCGGAACGACTGGACGAAACCAAGTTGACAGCCCTCGGCACCGAACTCGGTCAGGTCGAAGCGGCCAGCGGTTACGGAGCAGTGCGCACCCTGTTGGCGAACCCGCGTGTGGGACTGGCCTACCTGCGCCAGTCGTTGCAGCCCATCGCTGGCCCAACGCCCGAGCGGCTCGCGCGGCTGGTGGCCGACCTGAGCGCTGAACAATTCGCCAGCCGGCAACAGGCGGAGCAAGCCCTGGAAGCGCTGGCGGAACTGGCCGAACCCACGCTGAAGCAGACCCTGGCGGGCCAACCGCCGCTGGAAGTTCGCCAGCGCGTCGAGCGCTTGCTGGCGCGCTTGCCGCAGCAAGCGGTCACGAACGCGGAGACGTTGCGCGGCCTGCGCGCCGTGGACGTCCTGGAACGCGCGGAGCGACCGGAAGCGAAAGCGATTTTGCAAAGGCTCGCGCGCGGAGCGCCCGGTTCGCGCGTCACGCAGGAGGCGCACCGCGCCCTGAACCGCCTGGCCAAGCAGTCCGCCGCCGGCAAGATCGCCGAGTGAGCGTGGGCGGAAGCGGAGGGGCGTCACCTTTTTGCACGTGACGCGCGACCGACCGATGCCCTTTGAAACGGCCGGCGGCCCAAGCCGGATTGGGTTCAGTCGCGCACTTGCAATTCAGCCCGGTGGAACCCCGAGTATTTCAACTCTTCATCTTCTTCCCACTGGTTGCCCTTCTTTTGCGACCGCATGAGTTCCATCCAGTGGATGCCGCAACCCTGGCACTGCTTCACGGTGACGACGGATAGCGCGACAGCGTTCCGGTCGTCCTTGGGCGCGCCCGAGCCGGCATGCAGGTCGATGGCTTGCTGGGGACGGCCGGCCTGCGCCAGTTCGGCAACCTGCTTGGCGACCGTCGTGGAGCTTTGCAGGTCGGCCGAGAAGCGCCGCTGGCGGCCCTTGGCCGACAGGTAACGGCTGCACGTCTCGCAGTACGGCAGCATGGCCAGCCAGCCGTAGACGACGAAGCCGCCGAAGGCGAAACCCAGAATTTCCAGGGCCATTTCGAGATAGCCCCAGGCCCCCAGCTTGCCGATTTTTTGGCCCCGCAGCTGGTGCTCGGCCTCCTGGTAGACCGTGCCCAGGTAGGTGAAAAAGCCATCGAGTTTCGGGTCGGGGTCGCCCAGAAGTTTCAGCGTGCCGTAGGTCAGCAAATGGATCATGAAGAACGTGAGAACGGAAATCACCAGCATGTTGAGCAGCAGCCAGGGTGACGGCCGACGGCCCAGCAGTCTCGCCCCGGCGTAGTAACCCGTGGAGGCCAAACCGCCCGCCAGCATGGCGCCGGCCGGGACCACGCAACAGATGGAGATCGTGTACACCGAAAAGCCGAGAAACACTTCCGTGAGCCAGAGCAGCAGTACGGTGGCGAAACTGGTCAGCGCGCCGGCGGCGGTGACTCCCAGGTCCTTGGCGAGGTCGAGGCCGCGCGCGGCCGGGGCGGCGTCGGCCGGCAAGACATCCAGAATCGGCGTGGGCGGGGCGGCGGGAATGATCACGCTTTGCTTGCAGAACGGACAGCGTGTCTGGGCGCCGCGTTTTTCTTCGGGCGCTTTCAAGGTGCGCTGGCAGCTGGAACAGGCGAAGGCGTACATGGTCAATCTCTCGATGGCGTTGGAAAGGTCGCGTCCCTACCTCGGTGTAGAGTAGGAAGATGGCGTGGAGGTTCGGAAATTCTACGTGCAGAAGTGGGCAAGGCCAGTGCAACGGCGGCTCGCCCTCAAATCCAGACGTCCGCCCGGCGAAAAGAACAACGGAACCGCGCGCCGCGGGTTCTAACAAGTGGGCGCGGGCGGAGAATTGCGTCGCGCCCCGGCGTGCAGTACCATCGACGGGGAACGAATGGCGGCCCTCGTCCCGCGGACCGGATGGACACCGGCATGGCGAACACGACCATCGGCAGCCTGATCGACGCACTGCGCCAGCTTGGCCTGCTCGACCCCGCGCAGCAAGCCGAACTGGAACGCAATCGGCAGCGCTTCGCCGATGCCAAGGTGCTGCTGCAAACCCTGGTCAAGCAGGGCTGGCTGACGCGCTGGCAAGCCAAGCAGCTCATCAACGGCCGCACCGCCGACCTGGTCCTCGGGCAGTACCTCGTCCTGGAACCGCTCGGCGAGGGCGGCATGGGCGAGGTCTTCAAGGCCCGGCAGCGCAACCTGAACCGCCTGGTGGCCGTCAAGCTCATCCGCCAGGACCGCCTCGGCAACGCCGACGCCCTCAAGCGCTTTCAGCGCGAAATCCGCGCCGTCTCGCAGCTGGCCCATCCCAACGTCGTCCGCGCCTACGACGCCGACCAGATCGGCGACCGGCATATCTTCGTCATGGAGTTCGCCGACGGGGCCGACCTGTCGCACATCGTCCAGCAGCAGGGGGCCTTGCCGATCCCGCTGGCGTGCGAGTACATCCGCCAGGCGGCGCTGGGCCTCCAGCACGCGCACGAGCGCGGCCTGGTGCATCGCGACATCAAGCCCTCGAACCTGCTGCTGACAAAGTCCACCGAGAAGGGCAAGCCGGGGCTGGTCAAGGTGCTCGACCTCGGGCTGAGCCGGCTGCGCGAATCGCAGAACAATGAAACCACCATCGACGCCACCATGACCCGCGACGGTTCAGTGGTCGGCACGCCCGACTACATGAGCCCCGAGCAGGCGCGCGACTCGCATACGGTGGATATTCGGGCCGACATCTACAGCCTCGGCTGTACGCTCTATTACCTGCTGGCCGGCGCGGTGCCCTACCCCGGCGGCACCGGCATGGAAAAGGTCTTCAAGCATCAGCTGGAAGAGCCGGAACCCATCGAACGGTTGCGCAAGGACATCCCGCGCGCCCTGGCGGCCATCGTCCGCAAGATGATGGCCAAGGCGGCCGATGACCGCTACCAGACGCCCGCCGAAGTCGCGCGCGTGTTGGAACCGTTCGCGCCGACCTCGGCTGCCGCGTTTCAAGAGTCGTTGAAGCCGGCCCCGGCCTCGGGCCGTCAGCTGGACGCCGCGCGGGCCGCCAGCGAAACGCCGGCCCAAGGAGTGGCAACGCGCAAAGACCTGGCGGCGGAGCAGCGCCGCGGCCGTGGCGGCCGGCGCTTCGCGGTGTTCCTCACCGTCGGCCTGTTGCTGGCGGGCGCGGCGGGGCTGGCATTCTGGCTGCGGCCCGCGCAATCCTCGGCCGGCGCGACCACGCCGTCGGACCGCGACCCGGTCGCGACCGGCACCCTGGTGCAAGGCACGACCCCGGTCGGGAGCCTGAAGCACGAAGCCACCCTGGGCGATCCCCGGCTGCGGCACTGGGGCGCGGCGGTCTGCACGGCGGTCAGCGCCGACGGCAAGCTGGCGTCGGGCGCGATGGACCACGTCGTCCGCCTGTGGGACGCGCGCACCGGCCAGGAAACCGCCGCGCTGCGCGGCCATGCCTCCCTCATCCTCTGCCTGGCCTTCTCTCCGGACGGCCGGCTGCTGGCCTCCGGCGGCATGGATAACACCGTCCGCCTGTGGGACACGACTTCCGGACAGGAACTGCACTGCTTCAAGGACCATACCAAGGAAGTCGCCGCCGTCGCCTTTTCGCCGGATGGCACCACGCTGGCGTCGGGCGGCGCGGACCGCGTTGTCAAGCTCTGGGATATGAAAACGCGCCAGTCCCGTGCCGCGCTGCCTTACGGCGGGCCGGTGCGTCAGTTGAGCTTTTCGCCCGATGGCAAGTGGCTCGCAGGCGGTGCCTTCCTCGGCGTCGGCCCGCCGACCTGGGAATGCAAGGTCTGGGACTGGCGCGCTGCGAATGCCACCGCGACCTATCGCTTTCCCAACTGCCCTCAGCTGGTGCTGGCTTTTTCGCCCACGCAACCCTTGCTGGCCCTTGGCTCGTCGTCGTCGCCGACCACCGGCGTACGCGGCACGGTGCATCTGGAACACCTCGGCAACCGCAAGGAATCCCAGATGTTCAACGAGGCCGCGGCGATCCAGGCGCTGGCCTTCCTGCCCGACGGTGAGTCGCTGGTCGTGGCCCAGGCGCAGGCGCTGAAGATATACGCCGTTGGCGGCAAAGCGGAGTTGCGCTGGTGGCACGTGCTGGAGGCATTCCCGACCGTGCGCGGCGTGGCGGCGTTCGCCGACGGTAAGACCCTGGTCACCGCGCACACGGACTGCGCGCTGCGGCTGTGGAACGTCGACAAGTCGCTGCGTCCGCAGGCGCCGCCGACGCAGGCCAGCCCCTGGCGGTCGCTGGTCGTCTCCGCCGACGGGCAGACGCTGGTCGGCGCTTCCGAGATCGACTCGTTCATCCGCGCCTGGGACTTGAAGACGTTGAAGGAACGCTGGACGGTGCGCGGGCTGGACGGGGGAATTCAGACCTTGAGCATCGCGGCGAACGGTCAGCACGTGCTGGCCGGCGGCGTGACCGGGCTGGCGGCCTTGCAAGGCAGCACCGGCCAGCGGCTCGGCGACATCAACGACGATACCTGGGGCAGCTGGGTCGCGCTCAGCCCGGACGGCAATCATGCGGCCTTGTTCAATCAGCCGCAGGGCATCACGCTGCACGAAGCACCGTCTTGCAAGCTGCTGCACACGCTGACCGGCCACACCCGCCCTGCGACGCAAGGGGCGTTCTCGCCTGACGGCAGGACGCTGGCCAGCGTCAGCGGCGACGGCACACTGCGCCTCTGGGACGTGGCTGGCCGCAATGCCCGGGCGACGCTCAACGGCGTGCCGCTCTATGCCAATGCGATGCGCTTCGCGCCCGACGGCTCGCTGGTAGCCGGCGCGTTCAGCCCGAACGGCCCCAACAGCCCCGGCGAGATTCGTCTCTGGAACGCCGGCACGGGCAAGGAAGCGGGGCGCACGACCGATGCGAGCGGCATCATCTTTGAACTGCTGGTCGGGGCGCAAGGCAAATCGATCATTTACACCACCAAGGATGGTTTGAAGGTCTGGGACTCAGCCTCGGGGCAGAAATGGTCGCCGCCGCAGACTGCCGGCACGCGACCGGGCGCGCTGGCGTTGTCGCCGGATGGACAGACGCTGGCCGCCACCTTCGGCAACCGCCTGCTGCTCGGGAACCTGCCCGCGCGCTCCGTCGTGGCGGAATTGTCGCTGCCCGGGCCGCTCCACGGGCTGGCGTTCACGCCCAGCGGGGACCGCCTGCTGACGGCAAACGGCAACGGCACCGTGTTCGTTTACCGCCTGGAGCGGCCGTAGCCTACGGCATTGGTTTGTAGTTCCGCCTTCAGGCGGCGAGTCGCTCGCCATGCGAAGGCCGAATGGTGAACTGGGTTTGAATAGCTCTTGTCAGCGGCCAACGATTCGCCGCCTGAAGGCGGAACTACGAACCAACTGGAACCGGGAAATGACTTGAATTCGGCCCGCATTTGACTTCTCTTCCGTGAGTGCTAGGATTCGGTAGATGGCTGCCCCGCCCCTGACTTGCAAGCCGCAGACCATCCTCAACGGAAGCTCAACGAGCCTATCCCAGGACCGGTACTCGACAGCTGGCCAGCGCGGGTTCAAAACTCGTCGGTGCATACCGATTCGCGCATTGGCCTTGGGATAGGTTCTCAGGAATACCGCCGGGCGCGCCCCTCGGGCGCGCCCTGGGTGGAAGGAGCAGGCATGTCCAGCGCCGCCGAGGCACTTCCCCTCGCCGCTCCGTCTCCGCCCCCTCCTCCTTTCACAGCCGCCGCGCCGTCTGAGCGCAGCCCCTGGCTGGTCAATCCCTGGTTCGACTTGCTCTTCCTCGCCAACCTCGCCTGGCCGCTGCTGGCGCTGTCGCAGGGGTTGTTCGGCAACGCCTTCGGGCAAAACCTCGGCTTCTGGGCGGCGTACATGCTGCTCACGCCGCACCGCTGGATCACGCTCGGTCTGGTCTTCCTCGACGGTGAACGCTTTCAGCAGCGCTGGTCCGCCTACACGTTGATCTTCGTGGCGGCGGCGGCGTTCGTCTTCTCGCTGGCCAGCCTGGAACTGATCTTCGTCGTGCTGGTCATCGACTTCTTCTGGAACTCCTGGCACTTCGCGGCGCAGCATTCGGGCATCGGCCGCATCTACGGCCGCATCGCGCGTCCCGATCTGACAGGCGCGGCCCTGCTGGAAAAAATCCTGCTCCGCGCCTTCGTGCTCTTCGTGCTGCTGCGGCTGGCCCTACCCTTGATGAACGCCAGCCAGGCGGTCCTGGGCCTGGACCGGCTCGATCAACCGCAGGTGACCGGGCCGGTTTCCGCCGTGCTCGGCTGGTTGCACCTGGCATCATGGCCCGACTGGCTGCGGCCGTTCGACCTGCCGATGCTGGTGCTGCCCTTGGTGCTGCTGGCCCGCGAAATCCCCGGCTTCAACCGTGCCGCGTGGGGCCGGGTGACTTACCTTGTGAGCGTCTGCCTGCTCTACAGCGCCCTCCTGCTGTTCGTGCATTTCCGGGAGCCGAGCACGACTTTGCCGCCGCTGCTGGGCGGGTTGCTGCTGTCCGTCACCTTCTTCCATTCCATCGAATACCTGGCGATCGTCAGCTGGTCGGTCCACAAACGGCATGCCCGGAGCAAGTCGGCCGTCTTCGGCTATCTGGTGCCGCGCTGGGGCATGGCCCTGATGATCTACATGGCCGTGCTGGGCATGAGCGCCTGGATGATCGACCAGCATTTCAACCGCGCCTGGCTGGCGATCACCATGTTCGTCTCCTTCCTGCACTACGCTTACGACGGCATGATCTGGAAGGTGCGCCGCCCGGCCACCGCCGCCGCCGTGGCCTGAACGCTGGTGCAAACCTGAGCGGGTAATTGCTTGAAGTACGTCGGGCTTTCCAGCCCGACACATAGCGCCGGAAACTACCCGCCTCCGCTCCGAGGTACCGATTGGTTCTGGCGCTATGTGTCGGGCTGGAAAGCCCGACGTACATTGCCCGTCAGGCCACCCCTGAAAGCTATGCCCTTGGCCCACGCATTTCGCTTTTTCGCCTATTCCGTGAAACGATTTGCCGTCGGCGTAGTCCAATAGACGAGGGGCTGTCCAGCCCGCTCCGCTTTGGCATAATGGCATGATCCGCCTGGACCGCACGAGCCAACCATGAGCAACTATTTGCAAACCGTCGCCGATGTTTACGCCGAGGCCGCGCAGCAGCCCGACGACAGCCTCTGCTGTGTTTCTTCGCCCGTCTGGCGGTTGCCTGACCTGGCGATTCCCCGGCAGATGCTGGAGATGAATTACGGCTGCGGTTCGACCGTGGACCCGCGCGACCTGCGCGACGACGATACGGTGCTCTACGTCGGCGTCGGCGGTGGGCTGGAAGCGCTGCAATTTGCGTACTTCACCCGGCGGCCGGGCGGCGTGATTGCCGTCGATCCAGTCGCAGCGATGCGCCAGAAAGCCGCCGAGAATTTCGCCGAGGCGGCCAAGCTGAATCCCTGGTTCCGCCCGGAGTTCGTGCAACTGCTCGACGGCACGGCGCTGGAGTTGCCGCTGGCGCGCAACACCGCCACCGTGGCGGCGCAGAACTGCCTGTTCAACGTCTTCAAGGCGGGCGACCTCGACCGCGCCCTCGCTGAAATCGTCCGCGTGCTGAAGCCGGGCGGCCGGTTCTGCACCTCGGACCCGGTGACGCCGGTCGCGCTGCCGGCTTCCCTGACCGAAGACGAACGGCTCCGCGCCCGCTGCCTGTCGGGCTGCCAGACTCTGCCCGACTACCTGGCGACGCTGGCCAACGCGGGCTTCGGCCGCATCGACGTGCGCGCGAAGTTCCCCTACCGCTACCTGTCGCCGCGCGAGTATCCCGACTTGCCGGCGGGCGTGATGCTGGAAAGCGTGGAGGTCGCGGCCTTCAAGGTGCCGGACGGCCCGGACGGCCCGATGATCTTCACTGGCCGCACGGCGACCTACCACGGTCCGCGCGACCGCTACGACGACGGCCAGGGCAACGTGTTGCCGCTCGGTATCCCGACGCCAGTATCGGATGCCGCCGCCCGACGGCTCGAGCGCGTCGCCGACATCGTGCTGACGCCGCCCACCTGGCAAGCCAAGGGCGGCGGCTGTTGCTGACCACACCGCTTGCGGCTTCGCACGCTACCGCTTGTGGTTTGGCACGCTACCGCTGGCGGTTTAGCACGCGGACCATTCGCCACCCCGATGAACACCTTCCCCTGCGCTCAGTGTCAAAACCCCATCGACTGGCCGCCGGACCTGGCCGGCCAGTACGTGCCCTGCCCCTTCTGCGGCTTCCATGTGCCGGTGCCGGCGGACCCATCCACCGCGTTCAACATCGTGACGGCCCCCGCGCCGGCGCGCTGGACGGGGCTTCCCGAAGCCCCGACCAATCCGGCGCTGCTCGCCGAGTTGCCCGACCCGTTACCGGCCGACATCGCCGCGCTGGGCGCGCCGCTGGCCGTGTTTCGCTATCGCGGCGGGGTTTCGTGGGCGAGCCTGGTGCTCGGTGGCGTCGTGCTGGCTGCGGGCATGAATCTCAGCCTGGGCTTGCTGATCGCCTACCTCGACGCAGGCGGAAGCACCGTTTATGAATTGCTGCTGCTACTCGGCCCGGCCCTCGCGTTCACCATCCTTGGCGCTGACATCGTCAGCCGGGCCTTGCGAATGACCACCTTGAAAGTGTTGATCTTTACCGACGGTTTCGCGCGCGTCTGCTGGCCTCGCCATCACGTCTGTCGGTGGAATCAGGTCCGGCGGGTCGGACAGTTCGCGTTCCACAGGCCGCTGTTCGCCAAGTCGTGCGGATTTATCGTGGAGCGCGACGGCGGACGTGGCTTTCGCTTCGATCTGCGTCTCGAACGCCTCGACGAACTCGTTCAACTCATCCTGCGCTACACGACGCCGCACCTGCTGCAACGTGCTCTGGCCGATCACGCTGCCGGCCGCACCCTCGACTACAACGCTTTTCGCGTGCGCACGGACGGTGTGGCGCGCGGTTGGCACTGCCTGGAATGGGACCGCATCCGGGTGGCGCAGCGGCTCAAGCGTCGCATCTGGGTTTGGCAATGGGACCAGGAGAAGCCCTGGGCGCAGGTGGATGTCGATCAGGTCTCGCATCCGGACGTCTTCGTCAGACTGGTCAACACGATCCTGGCCGAGCGGCGGGATGGGCAACAGTCGTCTGGGTCCGCCACGCCGCCATCTTGAAGAGTGGCGGACCCAACGGGCCTTTTACGTCGGGCTTTCCAGCCCGACTGTAGCGCCGGCGGTTGACCCACGTTGCAATCGCCACCCAGGAACCGCACAACAACGGCGCTGCGGTCGGGCTGGAAAGCCCGACGTACAAGGCCAGATTTGGCGAGCCAGAGTTACTCAGGGCGCCGGCGGCCCGGAGACGACTTCTTCCAGCTTCGCCGGGTCGAGGGGCTTGGTGAGGTGCAGGTCGAAGCCGGCTTCGTGCGACAGCCGTTTGTCCTCGTCCTGGCCGTAGCCAGTCATCGCCGCCAGCAGCAGCGGCGCGAACTCCGTCTGGGCGCGCAGCTGGCGAGCGACCTCGTAGCCGGTCATGCCCGGCAAGCCGATATCGAGCAGGATCACTTCCGGCCGAAAGTCCCGCGCCACCGCCAGCACGGATAGCCCGTCGTGGACCGTGCGGACCTCGTGGCCGCGCAGCCGCAGCAGCGTGGCGGCGCTTTCGGCGGCATCGACGTTGTCGTCCACGACCAGCACCCGGCGGCGCAGCGGGCCGGACGACGCCGACAAGGCGCGCTCCGGCACGGCCGGCGTTTGGTGCAGAATGGGCAAAGTCACGCTGAACTCGCTACCCTGGCCAGGGCCGGCGCTGGCCGCCGCCACCCGGCCGCCGTGCATCTCCGCGATGCGTTTCACCAGCGTCAGCCCGATGCCCAGGCCGCCCTGCGAGCGGGCCAGCGAACGGTCGGCCTGCACGAACAGGTCGAAGACGCGCGGCAGCAGTTCGGGGGCGATGCCGTTGCCGCTGTCGCGCACGCGCAACGTCACTTCGTCCGCGTTCGTCTCGGCGCTCAGCTGGATGCGGCCGGCGCGCGGCGTGTACTTGGCGGCGTTGATGAGCAGGTTGCCGAGCACCTGGGCCAGCCGCACCAGGTCGGCGTCGAGGTAGACCGGGTGCGGCGGCAGCGACACGGACAGCTGATGGCCGTGAGCATCGAGCGCGGGCTGGGCAGTCTCCACGGCCCGGCCGACGACCGTCATCAACTCCACGGGTTCGCGGCGCAGCTCGATCTGGCCGCGCACGATGCGCGAAACGTCGAGCAGGTCGTCCACCAGCCGGACCAGGTGCTGCACCTGCCGTTCCATCAGCCCGCGCGCCTGCTCGGCGGTGTCGCGGTCGGCTCCCGGCATCTTGAGGATGTGGAGCGCGTTGCGGACCGGGGCCAGCGGGTTGCGCAGCTCGTGAGCGAGCATGGCCAGGAATTCGTTCTTGTGCCGGTCGGCCTCGGCCAGCTGGTCGAGCCGCCGCCGTAGCTCCTCTTCCAGCCGCTGGCGCTCGACGATCTCGGCCTGCAAGTCAGCGTTGGCCTGGGCCAGCTCCGCCGTGCGGGCCTTCACCCGATCCTCCAGCACGGCGTGGGCGTGGCGCAGCGACTCCTCGGCGCGCTTGCGCTCGGTCAGGTCGCGGGTGATCTTGGAAAAGCCGCGCAGCTGGCCGCGCGCGTCGCGCAGCGCGGTGATGATGACGTTGGCCCAGAGCAGGCTGCCGTCCTTGCGCACCCGCCAGCCCTCGTCCTCGAACCGGCCCAGCGCCGCCGCCCGGCGCAGCTCCTCGGCGGGCCAGCCCCGGTCGAGCGCCTCCTGCGGGTAGAAGGTGGAAAAGTGCCGGCCGATGATTTCCTCGGCCGTGTAGCCGTTGATGCGCTCCGCGCCGGTGTTCCAGGTGGCCACGCAGCCTTTCGGGTCGAGCATGAAGATGGCGTAGTCGGCGGCGCTCTGGACCAGCAGGCGAAACTGCTCGCGCTGCTTCTTGGCCTGTTCTTTTTCTTGATAGAGTTCGACCAGGCTGTTCACCTTGGCGCGGACGATGCCGGGCAGCAGCGGTTTGATGAGGTAGTCCACCGCGCCCAGCTTGTAGGCGTCGAGCACCGGGAAGTCGTCGCTTTCCGCGGCCGAGACGAAGATGATTGGCGTGCGCCGCGCGGGCTCCTGGCCGCGGATCAGGCGGGCCGTCTGGAAGCCGTCGAGGCCCGGCATGCGCACATCGAGGAGGATCAGTGCGAACTCGCTCGCCTGCACCAGTCGCAAGGCTTCCTCGCCGGATGATGCGCGCACCAGCACATGCCCGAGGTCTTCCAGCAGCACTTCGAGTGCCAGCAGGTTGGCGGGCTGGTCGTCCACGAGCAGGATACTGGCCCGGGGAACATTCAGGGCATGGTCGCTGAGGCTCGCGGGTGGCATTCCGACCTCGCGCGGCGGCAAGCGGCGGTCTTGCGACGGTTGGCCCCACTGGGCCAACCCTACATCCACTGCAAATCCAGTGCCACTCAACGTAGGGGACGGTGCGCGAAATTGCAACCGTGGAAGGACGATCGCCTGAAGTACGTCGGGCGACCTAGTGCAGCGTCCAGGGAGTGGCTGCCTAAAGTACGTCGGGCAGGCCAGCCCTCCACCGAGGTCCCCCGGCGGCCCGCGAGCCGGCGTCCCCCCAGCGTAACCCGGGGGCACCCGCGCCGCCGGGGCAGCCAGGCGTGCTGCACCCCGTCACGTACACACTCGGCCGAAG
>JAEUIF010000551.1 GCA_016795185.1 Planctomycetia bacterium
GCTCGCTCTGAACCGCTTCCAGTAGGGCCAGGCTCATGCGCTCCTGCGTGGGCGTCGGGCCGGCCTGAATGTCCAGCACGGTCAGGCCGGGTTCCTGCTTCAGCCGCTGCGTGAGTTGCTCGTCCTGGGCGGCCACCAGCAGCCGGTAATCGTTGAGGTAGTGCCGCACCTCATCCCAGTCGAGATCGGTTTCGGTCAACAGGAGGACCGCATCGGCGGGCAGCGTTTCCAGCAACTGCCGGGCCGCTTGCAGCAAGACCATGGTTTGACGGGGAAGACTCATGTGCTGGGTGCCATACCTGGCCGTGGCGGATGCGTGCGCGGCAACGCGCGGCCGTGGCCAGCGTGCGGTCCTCGATCGTCCCGGACCCGACGCCGCTGGTTCTCGCGCGTGGTGTTCGCTGCTTCGTTCGCTGATGCGGGTTATCGTATCCCGAAGCGCCGCTTGAGGCCAAGCTGTTTTTCGCGTTTGGCGCAATCGGCAATTCGTCCCGCGAAGCGGTCTGGTGAGCCGGCTGCCTTTCGGCGTATGATAAGGCTGCGGATCACTCTCCCTCGGATGAACCGGGATTGCCATGCACGAAACTATCCTGCAATCGGTCGGCCGAACGCCGCTCATCAAGCTGCGCCGGCTGGGGGCGCAGCTGCCTACACCGGTCTACGTCAAGGTCGAGGCCCTGAATCCTGGCGGCAGCGTCAAGGACCGTGTGGCGGTGGCCATGATCGCCGAGGCCGAACGGCGCGGCTGGTTGCGACCCGGCGGCACGATCATCGAAGCCACGGCTGGCAATACGGGCGTCGGCCTGGCGATGGCTGCGGCCGTCAAAGGCTACCGCTGCATCTTCGTGCTGCCCGACAAGATGAGCCAGGAGAAGATTTCGCTGCTGAAAGCCTACGGCGCCGAAGTCGTTGTCACCCTGACGAACGTCGCCCCCGATTCGCCCGACAGCTACAACGGCGTGGCGGACCGTCTGGCGCGCGAGGTGCCCGGCGCCTGGCGGCCCAACCAGTTCACCAACATGGCCAACCCGGAAATCCACTACCGCAGCACCGGCCCGGAAATCTGGGAACAGACGGAAGGCCGCATCACCGCGTTCGTCGCGGGCGTCGGTACTGGTGGCACCATCTCCGGCGTAGCGCGCTATCTGAAGGAGCGCAATCCCGAGATCAAGATCATCGGCGCGGACCCGGAAGGTTCCGTGCTGTCAGGCAGCCCGCCGAAATCGTGGAAGGTGGAGGGCATCGGCGAGGACTTTGTGCCCAAGACGCTGAACAGCCAGCTGGTGGACGACTGGATTCGCGTCGGCGACACGGAATCGTTCCACATCGCCCGGCAACTGGCGCGGCTCGAAGGCATGCTGCTCGGCGGTTCCAGCGGCACGAACGTGGCCGCCGCCCTGCGCTACGCCCGCCGGTTGACGAAGGACGACATGGTGGTGGCCCTGTGCCCGGACACCGGCCGCAACTACCTGAGCAAGTTCTACGACGACCGCTGGCTGTCCGAGAACAAGCTCATGCTGGACGAGCAGCCGGCCTATTCGATTGGCGACCTGCTGAAGACGCGCGGGCCGCGCGAGCTTACAACCGTTTCGCCCACGGCGTCGGTCGAATCGGCGATTCAACTGTTGCAAGTGAAGGGCATCTCGCAGTTGCCTGTCATGGAAGACGGCAAGCCGGTGGGCAGCCTGCAAGAAGTGACGCTGGCCCGCGTGCTGCACGACCGCCGCGATCCGAACCTGGTGCCAGTCGGCGAAGTGATGGCCCGGCCGCTGCCGCAACTCGACGTGACCGTTCACCTGGACGAAGCCTATCGTCTGCTCATGGCGGGCAACACCGGCGTGCTGGCCACCGACAACGGCAAAGTAGTGGACATCATCACCCGCATCGACCTGATTCAGTACTGGGACCAGCAGCGGAAACGCTGAGCTTGGATGTGGATGGAGTTGCTGTTCTTGAGGCGAGCGGCGGGCGTAAGCCCGCTGTTTGAAGCGTCAAGAACTGAGCTGTAAACAGCGGGCTTACGCCCGCCGCTCGCCTGAAAGTCAGATCGCGTTCAAGTGATTGAACCATGAACCCGCTTTCCCACTTCGACGACTCCGGCGCTAGCCGCATGGTGGACACCAGCGGCAAGGCGGAAACCGAGCGCGTCGCCCGCGCTTCGGGCTGGGTGCGCATGAATCCCGCCACCGCCGCGCTGATCCGCGACCGCAAGGTTTCCAAGGGCGACGTGCTCGAAGTCGCCCGCCTGGCCGGCATCCTGGCCGCCAAGAAGACGGGCGAATTGATTCCGCTGTGCCATCCTCTCCCCATTACTTCGGCCGCACTGGATTTCAACTGGGAAGCCGACGACTTGCTGCGCATCGAGAGCACCGTCAAGGTCGTTGGCCGGACCGGCGTCGAGATGGAGGCGCTCACCGCCGTCAGCGTCGCCGCCCTGACCGTGTACGACATGTGCAAGTCGGTCGATCGTGTTATGACCGTCGAGCGCATACGGTTGGAGGAGAAGAGCGGCGGCAAGAGCGGCAGCTTTCGCCGGGCGGATTGACAATCCACCCCGCG